>CAXNIQ010000065.1:0-7013 GCA_964202465.1 Ilumatobacteraceae bacterium | reverse complement strand
TCCATTGAGTCTTGAAAAGTTGTAGCAGTGATGATGGACAACGGAATGGATGTGTCGGCAACAATCGACGTACTCGCATTGCGATCAAATATGTGTTCAAGCCTCACTGTTGCCACACTCGTATCCGATTCACTGGTCAATACATCGGCAAGACTCGGATCAATTGCAGCATCAAAACCCGCGAGTCGTATTTCGCTTCGCAGGTCATACCCAGATGACTCTTTTACACGACGACGAATCTCGGCCATCACTTGCACGATGTCGGCAGCCAACCCACCTTCGTCGGCCTGAATAAAATTGGCGTGCTTTTCCGAGACATGCGCGCTTCCTATTCGAAATCCGCGCATCCCAATCTGATCGATGAGGGCACCAGCCGAGACCTCTCCTGGTACAGGATTAACGAAAACTGAACCTGCGTTTTGACCACCTGGCTGGTTGTCTCTTCGCCATTTCACGATCTCTGTGAGCTTGTCTTCACATGCATCCGTATCGGTAGCCCAACCCAAATTGAGCGTTGCACTCAGCACCACATGGTGATCCGCAATCGCTGAACCTCTAAATCGCAATCCCAAATCGACTGCGTCAACATACGCCTCAATACCGCGTCGTAGATGAAAGATGCGTGCTGACACAAGCGAAGCAGCCATATCAGAACCATGACCACCAGCATTCATGCGCACGGCACCGCCAATGGTGCCTGGTACACCAACGCCCCACTCGAGCCCAGTCAATCCACGATGAACACTTTGCCTAGCCGCCACTGGCAACAAGACCGATCCACCGAAAAGCGCAATCGGTTCAACATCTTGTTCTGATCGGTCGGGTAAGTCGATGTATTCCAGAAAATTTCCAAAAGTAATTGCCAAACCCGCAAAACCGGTGTCGGCTATCAACATGTTGCTGCCTCGTCCAATCACCAAAAGCGGCAGATCTACTTGAGCCAGGACTGCACTCACTCGTTCTAAATCTTCAATCGATTTAACATGCATGTGCAGTGCGGCGCTGCCGCCAACTTTGTACGTCGTAAATTGCGCAAGAGACACATTGGTTTGCGCACGATTTTCGAACAACTGCGTCGCAAGATCTAGCTCCGCTCGAGTTGCTGGTCGTTGCAAAGATCGATGCGTGCTCATATGGCTATTTGCTCTGAGGGTTATGAGCGCGATGACTCTGACGCAAGGACATCACTTCACCAGGCAGTAACGCGACATCTCCGCAGCCCATCGAGATGCACAGGTCGCCTGCGTTGAGTTCGGAAGCGAGGAAGCTCACGAGGTCATCCCACTGAGCAATCCACTCAACTCTTGTTGCAGGGTGTTCGCGCCGGATTGCATCAACAACAAGTTTGCCAGTTACGCCAGGTATCGGAGTGGTTCCAGAAGAATAGATTTCGGTGACCACCACTACATCTGCATCGACAAAGGCATCCGCATAGGCATCGGACATCACACTCATTCTGTTAAATCTATTTGGCTGAAATACAGCCACGACACGATTCCATGAATCTGTTGTGTCTCGAGCGCCCTGCAACACTGCAGCAATTTCGTTCGGCAAATGCGCATAGTCATCTACAAATGTCACGCCACCATCAATACCCTTGACATCAAACCGACGCGCAACACCACCAAAATTGTTCATTGCTCGACTGGCAGTCGCAAAATCAACCCCAAGTTGCATCGCCATTGTCAATGCACCCAGTGCGTTGAGCACGTTGTGTACTCCACGCAATGGAACATTCACCGACCCAACCATCTCGCGCTTGTCATGCGAGCCAGACTGGCGAATCTCAACATCAAAATGACTCGTTCCATCTGCGAGCACAACATTGATCGCACGAACATCACAATCAGCATGTATTCCGTAGGTGCTGCACGCATGAGACTGACTCAGCGACAGACAGACCCGATCATCCAAGCACAACACCTTCGGACCGCCGATGTTCGTGAGATAGAGGTCAAAACTCTCAACGATCTTGTCAAATGTTGCGAAGTGGTCGAGATGATCGACATCAACGTTGGTCAATATCGTTCCGTGTAATGGCAGTGCCAAATGAGTTGAATCACTTTCGTCGGCCTCGACAACCAAACACTCCCCGCTTCGCCACCCTGCCCCAGACTCAAGTCCGCGCACATCACCGCCGATTACAAAACTTGGGTGCTGCTGCGCTGCCGACAGAATATGCATCAACATCGCCGAGGTTGTGGTTTTGCCGTGCGTGCCGGCCACACCTACAGATTTCTTCATGGCACAAATTGAACGAAGGATCTGAGCACGAGTCAGCACCACAATCGCTTGCCTCGACGCTTCTACAATTTCAATATTTGTCGCCGGTATGGCGGTTGATGCAGTCACCAGGTCACAATCATTCACGATTTGTGCATCGTGACCAACGATGATGCCTACGCCAATTGCGCGCAGACGATCGAGTACATGCGAATCATGAATATCGCTTCCCGAAACTGCATGGCCCATTTCGCACAACACTTGTGCAATCGCGCTCATGCCCGGTCCTCCTACGCCCACAACATGGATACGACGTGGCGTTGACAGATCAAACAAAACTTGCGTGGTCACTTCGATTCCAATCTCGCCGAGACAAGGGCAACCGATTCAACAAGAGCCGCAATTGAGCAATTGCGATGAGCCGATCCGAGCTCACGAGCCGTATTTGCCAACTGCAACCGCAGAGTGTCGTCTTGCAATAGCTCGTAAACCCGTTGTGAAAAAACCTCGGGGGTAAGTTGCGATTCTTCGAGCAATACAGCGCCACCTCTTTCGCTCAATGACTTGGCATTAGTCAACTGATGATTCTCGGCTGCATCCTTCCAAGGAATCAAAATTGAAGCAACACCGACAGTCGCGATTTCTGCAACTGTTGAAGCCCCCGAGCGCGACACCACCACATCCGCAGCCCCATAGATGTCGCGCATCTGGTTGCTGTAGGCGATGCGCTGATATTGAACGGTGCCGTCGGGTCGCTTGATCACGCTTGGAAGACTGAACGAATCCATAAACCTCTCGCCAGCAATGTGCAACACAGAAACATTCGCCGCCAGCTTTTCATTCATGTCTGCAACGAACTTTTGGGTCGCATTATTTAACACAGCCGAGCCAAGCGAACCACCCATCACGACAACAAGTTTGACTGTAGGTGAAAATGCCAATCGTTCACGCGCCGCAGTTCGTGTTGCTCGAATATCCAACGTACGAAGTTCGCCACGAACTGGTGCGCCACTCAGACGAGCATGTGGCAACGCGCTTGGCAGTTGCGCCACTGCAACTACGGCCGCATATCGAGCCTGCATTTTTGTCGCCAATCCAGGCTGACTGTCATACGAACATGTCACTACAGGAATCTTGAGTCGTCGTGCAGCCCTACAGATTGGGGCACTGACATATCCTCCAACCGACACGACCACGCGCGGCTGAGTTTGCACCAATATCTGTGTTGCTTTCTGTGTTGCTCGCATCATTAGCGATAGCATCCTGAAATTACGCTTGATCTTTGAAAAAGAAAATCCACGTTGAAATCCATCAACACTTAAAAACATGCACGCAACACCGGTTGGCGGAACCAACGTAGTTTCAATACCCCTATTCGAGCCCACATACAATAAATTTTCTTTTGCATGATCGGCCTCAATCAAGAGCTCGATGATCGAAAGTGCAGGAACAACATGCCCACTCGTGGCGCCCCCCGTGATAACGGCATAAGTCGTAGGGGTAAGGGCAACCATGGCTCTACTTCATATTACGCGCAACGTTGAGCAAAAGCCCTGAAGCTGCCATCACCATAAACAGCGAACTACCTCCGTATGAGATAAATGGCAAAGTCAAACCGGTAACGGGCAATGCACCAATCACTCCACCAATGTTGATTGCTGCTTGGATACATAACCAAGTCGTGATGCCACCAGCAAGTACCGCACCAAACGGATCTCGTGCGCGCAACGCGACTTGAATACCGAGTAACGCAAGTGCCAAAAACAGACCGAGCACCATTGCAGAGCCAATAAGCCCAAACTCTTCAGCAACAATCGCGAAGATGAAATCGCTGTGTGCTAGTGGTACATACCCCCACTTGCCAGTTCCCTGACCGGCACCCACGCCAGTAATGCCACCATTCGAAATACTCAAAAGTGATTGCCACACTTGATACGCCGAAGGGCCTGTGTTGGCATCAAGATCCCTAAAAGACAAGAAGCGTTGTTGCATTCGAGAACTTGCAGAAATTGCGATGACCGAACCCAACACCGTGATAGCACCAACAGTGCCGATCAATCTCAATGGCGTACCAGCGATAAACATCGTTGACAAAATCACGCATGTAAAAACGATTGCCGCACCAAAGTCTTTTTGCATCATGCACAACGCAACCGAAATGAACCAAACGAGCACTATAGGTGCAAACGTACGTCGAAGGTCTTCAATCTCTTTGCGTCGACGACCAAGCAAACTGGCGCAATACAACAACACTGCGACCTTCAACATTTCCGATGGCTGAAAACGAACTGGCCCGACTTCGGCCCACGCGCGAGCTCCGTTGATGGTGATTCCGAGCGGAGAAAACGGAAGCAGCATCAAAAATATTCCTATTCCAAGCACATACTTCACGAGCCTGTTCCAGATGTGATACGGCATTCGATAGGTCAACAAAAGCGCAAAGAAACCGCAAAACGACCACGCCAACTGCTTGCGAAACATATACCATGCCGAACCGCCATTGTTGATCGAAACAATTGACGACGATGACAGCACCATGATCAGGCCAAATACAACGAGCACTGTAATCACACCAACAATTCCGTAATAGACACGGCTTGGTACCTCTGTCGCAAGTCTGCTCGACTGCGCCTTACCAGTTCTGTTTAAAACGGCTCGTCGCCTCTCGGCGGCTGTCAATTGATTGTCTGTTGAGATCGTTGCCATGAGTACCTTCCCTATTTCTTCACAAAGTGTTCGGACTTCGCCAAATCTCGTACGCAGTTCATGAAATCTTCCCCACGCTCCATGTAATTGTTATACCAGTCATAGCTAGTGCACGCAGGTGATAGCAGCACGACATCTCCGGTTGATGCAAGCTCCCGAGCAGACGCAACGGCACTCCTCATAGACGTAGCCACCACAACGCGACAGACACCTTCAAAAGATTTTTCGATGTCAAGGGCGTCGTCCCCTATTGCGACAACAGCTTTCATTCGATGTGGATGACTCGCAAGAGTCGAAAGATCAAGACCCTTATTTCGACCACCCGCAATGAGAACAATGCTGTCAAAAGATTGAATGGCGACGGCAGAAGCATGTGGGCTTGTTGCTTTTGAGTCGTTATAAAAATTTACGCCGTCGAGTGCTGCAACAAACTCAATTCGGTGTGGTGCATTTTCAAACTCAGTAAGCGCTCGTTGAACATGGCTTGGTTCGACTAATCCAGATTCGATCGCTATTGCCGCAGCAGCAAGTGCATTAGTGATGTCATGCGGCATTGCACGCTGCATCTCAGAAATCTTCATAATTGCACCGTGTGGCGAATTCAGTTTTCCATCTTGTGCGTGATAGTCGCCCTGAAGCGCGCCAAATGTAACAGTTCGCGCGCTGCTCTCTTGGGCAAAACCAAGTATCCGTGAGTCGTCCGTTGGTGCAACAGCAACATCACCAGCTCTGGTGTGAGCCCAAAGTTGAGCTTTTGCCATTGTGTAGCTCTCCATATTTACATGCCAGTCCAAATGATCTGGTGCAAGATTTAGCCACACCGAAGCGCGGGTTCGAAAATGTTCGCAATTGGACAATCGAAAGCTCGAACACTCAACCGCAAATGCTTGAGCGTCAGATGAGAGTGCGGCAATCAGAGGTGTTTCGGTATTGCCGACAGCCATGCTCTTGTGCCCCGCAGCATGCAACATTGCAGCTGTCATCAATGTCGTAGTTGTCTTGCCATCAGTTCCCGTAATTCCGAGCATTGGTCGTGGTCCACCAGTGCGCTGTTCTTCAAAGTTGTAAGCCAGCTCCAACTCTGAAGAAATCGTCAAACCCATTTGGCGGGCCTTAACCAGCACATGATGACTTTCAGAAATGCCAGGGGCAGGTGCAAGTCGATAAACACTCTTCAAAGCGTCGACTACAGCGACTTGGCTTGACATGTCCACCAAATCACAATTCATTGAACGAGCAAATGAGCGATGCTCCTCCGTGGCTTCATCGTCAGCGAGAACAATCAATTCACCACGCTCGTGCAACTCACGAGCCACAGACATTCCCGCGATACCAAGGCCGAACACTAGGGTCGTATTTTGCGAACTCAACGGAGAGCTGCTTGTCTGGTGAAATCTGCAATAAACAGTGCAACAGCAGTCGCCACGCAGATACCTGAAATAATCCAAAAACGAATGATGACGGTTGTTTCGGGCCAACCACTCAACTCAAAGTGATGATGTATCGGTGACATCTTGAGCAAACGTCGCTTTCGACCAGAAGCTTTGAATACTCCCATTTGCACAGCAACTGAACCAGCTTCGAAAACATTGATGCCACAGACAATTGGCAACAGCAAGTGTGTATTAGTTGTTACTGCAAGCATTCCAAGCGCTGCCCCAAGCCCCAATGCCCCGACGTCGCCCATAAAGATTCGAGCGGGCGCCGCGTTCCACCACAAGAATCCCGCACATGCCCCCGCAAGCGATGCCGACAACACTGCTATGTCGAGTGGGTTAACGATGTCATAAATACGCGGATTACGAAACGCCCAATACGCAATCACCGTAAATGCCAAGAAGCCGAACAGCGCTGAACCAGCTGCCAGACCGTCTAATCCGTCTGTCACATTTACAGCGTTCGTGGTGCTCCAGACCATGATTGCTGTCCACACGATAAATATGGGACCAGAGATGTCCCAACCTGGGCTCGTTGCGCGCGTAAATGAAATTGTTTCCACTATGCCAGTCGTCGAAGATAAGAGCCACAGCATCAACAGCGTGATGCCAAAAGTGATCCACCCCTTTTTCTTCCAAAAAATTCCG
>CAXNIQ010000064.1:0-7020 GCA_964202465.1 Ilumatobacteraceae bacterium | reverse complement strand
ATTTTGGTTTGATGGCGACGCACAGTTTGCGCCAATTTCGACTTTGTCGGGTGGCGAGCGCCGGCGCTTGCAGTTGCTGCTCACATTGATCGAGCAACCAAACGTATTGCTGTTGGATGAACCAACAAACGATTTGGATCTCGACACATTGCGCGCACTTGAGGAGTATTTAGATGAGTGGCCTGGCATTGTGGTGGTGGTGAGCCACGACCGAGTGTTTTTGGATCGCACAGTGATCGATGTGTTGGCACTCGACGGACATGGTGGCGCCGCAGTCGTGCGTGGCGGTGTTGCCGGATGGCTTGCACATCACGATGCATCACCAACACATCAAATTGCAGCAGCACAGCGCGGAAAACTTATCGCGCAAGATGCACCAGTCATTATGTCAACTAGTGCTGCAAAAATGAAACCAGCAAAAAGCCCAAGCACGCTCAAGCGCTTGCTCGCCCAGGCCGAAAAAACACTTGCCCAGGCAAATGCTGCTGAACAAAAGATTGCTGCAGAATTGGCACAATCTGGCAGTGATCACACTGCTCTGGCACGCATCAGCGCAAACCTGGCAGGCGCCCAAACAAAAGTGGTTGCAGCTGAGGAAATCTGGATTGCGCTTGCTGCAGAGGCCGAAGCGCAAGAAATCGATATTCGCTGACTACTCTAAGTATTGATCATGAATACTTTTTCAGGATTCAGCGAAACAGATCCGATTGCCCCACGCGGCGATGAAGTTACTCCACCACCGCGCTGGATTGGATGTGTTGTTGGGCTTTCAAGTGGAATCTTTGCGGTTTCCATGGGCATGGTGGTTGGTGCATTAGGCAACTCCCGATCTTCGCTCGATCTCGTAGGAAGTTCATTCATTGATCGAACCCCGCTGTGGCTCAAAGAACGAGCGATCCAAACCTTTGGAACCAATGACAAGATTGCACTACAAATTGGAATGATCGGAGTGTTGATCATTGCCTCTGGTGTGTTGGGATTGCTCAGTCGAAAGCGGCTCGCTCCTCTTCAGATCGGCATTGTCGGCTTTGGAATTCTTGGCGCAGTGGCGGCATCCGAGCACGTTGGCACAGGTTTTATCTCGGTCATTGCTCCTTTGTGCGGAGTTGTTGCTGGCTTGTTCGCTGCCCAACGGTTGCAAAGCCGCCTCACCACTCAACGAAAGTTGTCGCGCACTCCACTGCAGTCTCGTGTGCCACTTGGTTGGGATCGTCGAAGTTTTATTCGCACTGTAGGTGCTTTTGGCGCACTCAGCGGAGGCGGAGTTTTATTTGCGCGCACCCGCGAGCAAGCGCGAGTACAACAACTGCAGGATCTCACGCAGATTCCACTTCCTCCGCTTGCGACAAGCGATGCACCCGTCAAACCCGTAACCGATTTTCATCCAACCGATCCATACATCACCTCCAACGAAAATTTCTATCGCATAGATACGGCACTGTCTTTCCCGCGAGTCGATCGAGCGAAATGGAGACTGAGGATTCATGGGCTCGTGGAGCGCGAAAAACTTTTTTCCATGGATGATTTGCAGGCTCTTCCCCAAGTCGAGCGAACCATCACTCTTTGTTGTGTATCCAACGAAGTCGGAGGTCTTTATATTGGCAACGCAGTTTGGCGTGGTGTATTGCTCAAAGATGTTTTGGAGTCTTGCGGCATCAAAAAAAATGCGGAGCAAGTTTTTAGTACCAGTTTGGATGGCTGGACATCCGGCTTTCCTGTATCGACCGCAATGGACGGCCGAGATGCACTCATCGCGATCGGAATGAACGGCCAGCCTTTGCCGCTGATGCATGGATATCCCGCCCGACTTGTTGTTCCGGGATTGTATGGCTACGTGTCAGCAACCAAGTGGTTGTCAGAAATCAACATCACCACATGGTCGGAAGAACAGGGTTATTGGATTCCGCGTGGATGGTCGCGAGATGGGCCAATCAAAACTCAATCCCGCATCGATGTACCACGAAAAGGCGAATCAATCTCGGCAGGCAAATTTCGCCTCGCTGGAGTTGCGTGGGCACAGCACACCGGAGTTGAAAAAGTTGAGTTACGCATTGACCGCGGTGCTTGGCAGACTTGCGATTTGGGAGTCGACCTTACCGATGATGCGTGGCGACAGTGGATCTTTGACTGGGACGCAACTGTTGGTGAGCACACGATTCAAGTGCGAGCAACCGACAAAAGCGGCTATACCCAAACAGAGGAAGTACGGCGCGTTGATCCTGATGGTGCCACTGGATGGCACACGCGCACGGTAACTGTTAACTAAAAAACTGCTGAGCGCTGCAGCACGCGGCCACAACACTCAGCAGCTGGTACTACTAGAGCTACTACTTGTTAGTGAAAATTATTTTTTCTTCTCGCAAATAACGCCGTCATCACCATTGTCCAACTTCTTCCAGTTGGCGTTGTAGACAGCCTTGTTCACTTTTGCACCAGTTGTTCCTGCAGTGACCGCGGAATAAGCGACACCTTTAGGAAAATCTTTTTTCAATGCTGCGCATGATGAATAGGACTTTGCTGAAACTGCTTTACCTTGAACCATTGCTGCAGGAGCAGCAATCAACAAGAGAGAAGCAATCATGATGGGAGTTGTAAGTTTTCTCATCCCAAAAAACTAACTTTGTGCAGCTGTGAATTTGGTGCTGTGGGATTGTAAAAATAACAGGAAACCCTTACAGGGCAAGCATGTGACGACAGCCACCAGAATTCACAAGTGAACTATCTAACCAAATGGTTAATTAAATATGTTCCGTCAATTGCCAAGGTTGCGGTAAAAGTCGGCTGGCGCAACCACGTCATCACGGTCAAGTTCATTGACGTGCGATTTTCCTAGACCTAACAACGCCGAGTCGATGCCACCGCGAATAACGTCGAGCACATTTTCGACTCCACCCTGACCATTGGCCGCCAATCCCCACAAATAGGCGCGACCAATCATCACTGCGCGGGCGCCAAGTGCAAGTGCTTTGACAACATCGCTGCCCCTACGCACACCACCGTCGAGTAACACTTCGATCTGGCTACCAACGGCATCGGCTACTGCCGGTAACGCGCGAATTGGTGCTGGTGTGCCATCCAAATTATTGCCACCGTGATTAGAAACCGAAAGAGCAGTTGCGCCTAAGTCGACTACACGCTTTGCATCGTCAACTCGACTCACGCCCTTGACCATGAATGGCCCACCCCATTGTGCGCGCAACCACGCGATGTCTTCCCACGATGGAAGCGGTGTTTGCATCCACTCGTAGTACGCAGCAAAAAAGGTTGGTGCCTTCTCGCCTGGCTTCGCCATGTTTGGTGCAACAAGATCGGGAAACTTGCCGGTCTTTGCAAACGACCACAACCAACGCGGACGAAAAACCACTTCGGGTGCAAGTTTGATCATCGCTTTGAGATCGATCTTTTCCGGAATCCAAGGGCTGCCCCAGTCGCGGCCATTGGAGAATGACCAGTCGAGTGTGACGATGAGACCCTTTGCCCCTGCAGCTCGCGCACGCTCCATGCGTTGCACAAGCGTGTCTTTGTCGCCACACCAATACATCTGAAAAAATGTTTGAGAATTCATTGCTGCAACTTCTTCAACTGATTTGCTGGCAAAAGAACTCAGCCCCATTGCAATGCCACGATTGGCTGCTGCACGAGCAATCGCAACTTCGCCCTGCGGGTGCACTGCTTGCACACCAGTTGGCGAGATGATGAGCGGCATTGACATGTCTTGGCCCATCACTCGCACTGACATTTCTCGGGTAGACGAGAGGCCAGCAACGTGAGGTGCAAAACCAAGTTGATCAAATGATTCCAGATTGTCGCGCATCGAGAGTCCCTTTTCGGAACCAGCTATCAATGCACCGTATACAGACTTGGGCAAGCGCTTTTGCGCACGGCGCTGCGCCTCGGCGACTGTCTCAAACCATGCGGTTGCCATCAGGCTCTACAGGTTGGCAGGAAGAATGCTTGGATGCAACATCTTCTCGCGCGGCAAACGAATATCTAAGTACGTGCGAATATTTGCGTCAACACTCTCTGGGATATGGCTTGGGTAGTGGTTATCCAAGATCTCGCGCACCTTTTTATGGGCAACGTCATAAATCTCAGGCTTGCCAACTTCTTTCCACTCTTTCGAGCTGAGCCGGTCGCCAATGGCTGGGTACAAATACTCGCTTTGCATGATGCGCAAAGTCTGTTCGGCACCTAGGTAATGGCCAGGGCCTCCGATGCACTGTGCGCGCATTGTCTCTATCGACAATGACTCGTCGGTGACTTCGATGCCTTTGATGGTGCGCTGCACTGAACCAATGGTGTCGTTGTCGATAACCACGCCTTCGAGTGAATAGCCCAACAAACTGCCGTGCATGCCGGCTGCTTCGTAAATGATGTTCATGCCGGCGTTGCCAACAAGTGCATGATTGATGCCTTTTTCAGAACCAGATTGTGCATCAGGAAACTTTGCGTCACTGATACCCGACGATGTGCCACCAGTGAGGTTGTAAAAATGTGCCATCTGTGCACTAGCCGACGAAAGCAACACTTGCTCTGGGCTTCCACCCGACATCGCACCTGAGCGCAAGTCTGAAACGAAGCACCACAAGCCAAAGATTGCTGGGTGCCCAGGCTTGATTGCATTGACATATGCAAGCCCCGCCAAGCACTCTGCAACTTGTTGCACAAGTGCTCCTGCAATTGCAGCAGGTGCAGTTGCACCAGCCTGACCAGCCGACAACAACAACACGGGCATGCCGCCGTGCACCGCAACTTCAAGACACTTGCAAGCATCGCTCGCAAACTTGAGAGGAGGAACAACGAAACAGTTTGACTGACTCACGAATGGGCGCGCACGCCACTTGTCTTCGCCACCTGCAATCTCGTGCAACATCTTGAGCGAAGCCTCTAAGTGATCTGGGTGCACCCACGAAGTACCAACATGCTTGGTCGTTCCGCTCACGCTCAAGTAACACGTGTTGATGTCCATTGCTGATGCTTCAGGAATGTCGCGTGGCACAACTGCGCGCTGATAAAAGTGCAGGTGCTCCATCTTGTCGACCAAGCGCGCAATGTCGTACGCATCTTGCGACACCGATTCGCGATACTCGCCAGTTTCGTAATCGGCAATGTACACAGCAGCGCCCGCAGTACCGAAATAGGTGTTGGTACCCCACGGCTCCATGTCAAACTTTGGGTCTTGGGCGTACAACGGAAAATTGCGCGCAGCAATCTCGAGGGTGTGCTCGATCAGTGAACGAGGAAACAACAAGCGCCCATTACTGTCGAGCTTGCAGCCCTTTGGCAACAAGTATTCGAGAGTGGACGGAATCGCGTCGGCAATACCGATGTTTTCGAGCACATTGATGGCTGCTTCGTGAATTTTGAGAACTTCAGAATCGGTGAGTGCCTTGTAGCGACCGCTCGGCATACCCGGACGTACTGGCTTGATGTCGTCGGTGAGTGGCGCCGCGCGCATTGCAGTGCGAGTTGCTCGTCCACCGCGTCGTGCTGGTGTTGTTGTCATGGTCGCTCCTTCTTGCAGTTCTTATAGTTCTTATAGTTTTTTTAGCGCCATCGACCGTTAGGCCTTGATACGCAAACTCTTTGGATCGTAAAACGGCTCTAACTGCACGTCTGCTGCAACTCTTTCGCCTGCAACTTCAATTTCGTATGTTCCGCTTGTAATGAACTCTTTGTCGGCAAGGCCGTGATGGTTTTCGACGTATCCCATGCCGAGCGACTTGCCAAGGTGATGACCAAACATGCCCGAAGCAATGTGCCCAACAATTTCGTTGTTACGCCAAATTGGTTCATTGTGGTACAGCAATTTGTTTGCGTCTTTGAGCGCAACCTGCACGAGACGCTTTTTAACACCGGTCTCTTTTTGCTTGAGCAATGCATCGCGGCCGATAAAGCCACCCACCTTGTTCCATGCAACAGTAAAGCCGAGGCCAGCCTCGATCGGTGTGTCGTCTGGAGAAATGTCGTGACTCCAGTGGCGATAACCCTTTTCGGTGCGCATCGAGTTGAGCGCGTGATAGCCAGCGTGCTTGAGACCAAACTTTTCGCCCACTGCAACAATCGCATCAAAAACCCCTGTTGAGTATTCGGTTGCGATGTACAACTCCCAACCAAGTTCGCCAACAAACGTGACGCGACTTGCGCGCACTCGTGCATAACCCAAGTCGATGATCTGCGAAGTACCAAACGGAAATGCTTCGTTGGACATGTCGGTCGATGTGAGCGACTGCAACAGAGCACGCGAGTTTGGGCCCATGATGCTCAAGACTGCTGAACCAGATGTGACGTCGGTGAGAGTTGCTCGTGAGCCGGCAGGAATGTGATCTTTGAGCCACTGGAAATCTCGCACTTGTGTGGCTGCGGCAGTTACTACCAAATAACGATCGGCTGCTTCACGAGTAACGGTGAGGTCGGCTTCAATGCCACCGCGTTCGTTGAGCCACTGCGTGTAGACAAGTTTGCCAACCGGCACCGACATGTCGTTTGCCGACACATTGTTGATGATCTGCTCGGCATCGGCACCCTCGAGAATGAACTTGCCAAATGATGATTGGTCAAACATGGCCACTGCTTCGCGCGTGGCTTTGCACTCTGCTGCCGTGTATTCAAACCAGTTTTGACGGCCATACGAGTACTCGTATTCAGCTTTTTTGCCTGCAGGAGCAAACCAGTTTGTGCGCTCCCACCCTGCGACTTCTCCAAAACATGCGCCTTTTGCGGCAAGGCGATCGTGCAGTGCCGAACGACGCACACCGCGCGCTGTTTCTGGCTGACGGAATGGCCAGTGCATTGCGTACAACAAGCCAAGCGATTCGACAGTTCGATCGTGGAGGTAATTGCGGTTGCGTTGAAACGGCATCACGCGACGCACATCGACATCCCACAGATCCATCGGTGGACGTCCGTCAACAATCCAATCGGCAAGAACTTTGCCTGCACCACCCGATGATTGGATACCGATCGAGTTGAAACCTGCTGCAACAAACAAACCTGGAACTTCTGGTTGTTCGCCGAGCA
>CAXNIQ010000063.1:0-7053 GCA_964202465.1 Ilumatobacteraceae bacterium | reverse complement strand
TGAACTCCCCATAGTACGCATTCGGTCTGACATTTCCTAGGTTTCGAGCTATTTTTGAATTGGAAATTAGCGAGATTCAAACCGTTGACTTAAAATTCAAATGCTGAATTTTGGGGGATTTGTGAGGGCTCATCAGCAGTTCAACTTCAATAGTGCTCCCCCCACTTTCAACTCTCCACTTTGCAAAAGTTTTAGTTGGTGCGGTGAGAGAATCAACTACTGGTTTCCAAAGAGTTTTTCCTGATGTCAATTTTTGCAGTTCCGCGATCCGTTCTTCTCGTGGTTGATCTAGATCCATATTTTCAGCGAACCATTCATCTGCAATTGAATCATCCCAGTTGCCAATAATTTGATTGATGTCAAACATGGCTGCTTGCGTTGCAGCACCAAGATTGATCTTTGGTTTGATCGATTTCATGTGTAGTTGAGCCAAATAATTCAAGATATTTGTACAGGCAATACTCATGGGGGCATACGTTAAATTTCCTAAAGCGACAATTCCCCAACCGGACTCTGCATGCCATCGCATGTGAGAGCCAAAACCTGGATATCCACCACTGTGGTAGACAAAACGGCCCAGTACTGCATCATCGTCGATGGATAAACCAAATCCGTATGCGCTTACAACTATTCTCTCTGGGATTTCGTTTGCTTCCTTTGCCAATGCAGATCGTTCATACCGAAATGGAGTTTGTTCCTCGATCCTGCCGAGTCGATATGTTGAAATCCACTTTGCCAAATCATTCACACTGCTATGCAAACCACCCATGGGGGTAAAAGCACCATTTTTTGTAGGTGTCTCAGGAGTGAGCCCTGAGGCACGCTTTGTATACCCAACTGCGCGAAACTCGTCTGGTACGTCACCTGTGAAGAAGGTTGATGCCTTCATTTCCAAGGGATCAATAATTTCCCTCATCATGAACTGTTCAAATTCTTCACCAGTCACCATGGAAACGACTCTTCCAAGTAGCGCATAACTCAAATTTGAATATTCGAACGCAGTGTTCACATTCCTGTTGAAGGTGAGCCCTGCTTGAACCATTTGATCAAAATCCGAGATCGCCAGACTCTCTTGTCGGTCTCCCCATGGATCATCAGTAGGAAAACCGGCCCCCATAGTTAAAAGGTCGCGGATGGTAATCGGAGCAGAGCTAACAGGCAATCCAATTGTTGCAGTCCAAGGAAGATATGCGGTTATTGGTACGTCAAATTGCAATTGACCTCTATCACGCAAGAGCAATATCGCCTTCGCCGTAAAACTCTTAGTCATAGATGCGATTCGAAAAATTGTATTTAACGTTGGTTGAGTTCCACTTCCAACAACACTTTCGCCCATTCCAGATGAATACACAAGCTTGCTTTCGTGTATCAAGCCAAAGGCAATCCCAGGAATTTCATTATTAGCCATGAGAACTTCAAATTCACCTGACGCAAATTCGACTATCTCGTCAAGATTCATACAAGTAGAGTACAGATCTCTCTCTCGGACTTGCCTACATCGGTAGGCGCTGAGGGACTCGAACCCCCGACCCTCTCCTTGTAAGGGAGATGCTCTAACCAACTGAGCTAAGCGCCCGTATTAACGGTCTCATAATCTTATAGCGCATTGGACAAATTGGGACTAGAGCCACTCGTTCTTTCTGAACAGGCGAAAGAGTCCATAACTCACAACTGCTAACAAACCCACCACCACGTAGTAACCATATTGGGTTTCAAGTTCGGGCATGTGTTTAAAATTCATGCCATAAATTCCGGCGATCATTGTGGGCACAGCGCCGATACCAATCCAAGCAGAAATCTTGCGCATGTCTTCGTTTTGCTTGACCTGGATGAGCGCGACGTTGGCATGCAACGCAGCGTCCATGAGTGCATTGAGCGTGTCAACTTCGTCAATCACTTTGAGCACATGATCGCGTACGTCAGCAAAGAGTAATACCGAATCAGCATTCACGAAGGGAACTACCCCTTTTGCCAGCCTGTCAAGTGGCTCGACAAGCGGCCAAACAGCGCGACGAAACTCGATCAGTTCGCGTTTGACAAAATACATTCGAGACGCCGAAGCTGGTATTTCATCATCAAACACTTCGTCTTCAATTTGATTGACATTTTCAGTCAACTTGGTTGCAACTTCTAGATACTGATCTACCATGCGATCAGTTATCTCGTGCAATACCGCAGTCGGGCCGCCCTTGAGTTTTTCGGGATGCAATTCCAAATCTGCGCGTATCGAACGCAACGGCAATGCATCTCCATGACGCACGGTGAGCAGCATATTTGCACCGATAAATAATATGAGATCGCCAACAATAATTTTGTCAGTTGCAACGTTGTAGGCGACCGACTTGAGAACAATCAGCGTATGTTCGTTGTATAGATCGATCTTGGGGCGCTGTTTGCCCGAGAGCGCATCCTCAACTGCTAGATCGTTGAGTCGAAAACGATCTTGATAGCGATGCAGTTCGGAGACTGTGGAGTCAAAAAGGCCGATCCAAGTAAATGACTTTTCGTTAACAGATTGGCCGTCGGCGACTCTCGCGCCGTCAAGATAGGTTGCTTCGTCAACCAGCATGTTGTAATCGTAGTTGACGCAATTGTGAGAGCAGCTGAGGTGAAGCGGCCACAATCGGTGTTCGCTTGTCGTCGTATGTTGTCACCAAGAGTTCGCGATCGAGATGGTCTACGCCAACCACGCCAGCCTCTTGGCAAATCAGAATGCTTGCCAGATAATCCCACACGCCGTGACTATTCATGTCAACCCAGCCATCCAATGTGCCGTCGGCAACCAAGCAAATATCGAGTGCGGCTGCACCAAGCGCTCGAAACTGGGCCCAACCTGGTTTGAAATTTGGCAGTCCAGAAATCCCTACAACTGCATCCTTGATGTCGGAGCATGCAGACGGCCGGATTGGATTGCCATTATGAAACGCTCCGCCACCCCGTGTGGCCCAATATCGGTCGCGCCCCGAAGCCTGATTGACAACAAGTGACGCTCGCATGCCCGTGCTATCGAGAGCGCAGAGTGCAGTTGCATACCACGGCACACCACGACTTGCATTGGTAGAACCGTCAAGCGGATCCATCACAACCAATATGTCGTTGTCGCTCCACTCGCCCGTTCGCTGACTTTCTTCCGACAACACCGCACAACCCGCGCCGTGCAGGATCGCGAGAGCGGCATTGTCGCAGTCGACATCGACCGAATATTGGGTATGTCGCAAACCAGACAGACTCCAGTCGGTGTTGCTTACAAGTACTGTCGTAATTGCGTCAGACACCTGATTGAGTACGTCAAGTATCTCTGCGTTGGTCGATGACTTGGACAGTCTCATCGTTTATCGTTCGTCGCGCACAAACGGCGTGCCCAATGCGCGTGGCGCGCCAAGCAAGTTGCGACTTCCTGGCCGACTCAATGCGATCAGCGCGATCAGAGTTGCCAAGTATGGCAACATTTCAAGGAATGCCGACGGGATAAAAGTGATCTGCTCTGCTTGCAGCGTGAATGGCAACTGCAATGTAAAACCAAACAGCACCGCTCCGAAGATGATGCGCATCGGGCGCCAGCCAGCAAACACCACGAGTGCGAGAGCGATCCAGCCAAGACCATTTGTTGTAGCGGCCTGATGCCAGCCAGCACTTTGAGCAAGCATCAGCCACGAGCCACCAAGTCCTACAAGTGCGCCACCGATCATGGTGTAGCGAATGCGAATTCGTGCGACAGAAAGACCCTGGGCGTCAACCGTTGCTGGGTCGTCACCAGTTGCGCGCAACTCGAGCCCAGGGCGAGTACTAAACAAATAGCGCGACGCAACAATCGCAAGAACAATCGAGCCATAGGTGATGATGTCTTGGCCAAACACAATTGGACCAACTACCGGAATGTCGGACAGCGATCCAAACGACAGCGGCACGATTCTTGTGGTGACAGTTTTTCCTTCGGCAGGCTTACCCAGAAAGTTTGCGAGTCCAGTCCCAAAAATCACCAATGCCAGTCCAGCGACAATTTGATTGGCGCGAAACACCACAGAAAGCACTGCATGGATCGAAGCGAGCAACGCGCCGATCAACATGCCGACAAGAAGACCGAGCCAAACGCTTCCAGATGCATCGGCAGCGAGAAATGAACTGATTGCCGACGTCAGCAAGATGCCCTCGATACCGAGGTTGAGCACACCAGAACGCTCCGTAAACAATGCACCAAGGGCTGCCAAAATCAACGTCGTGGCGATGGCAATTGCATCACCAGACATCAAGACCCAGATATTTTCGTTCATGAAACAGCCCTCTTCGATTGTGAAGCCTGAGTGCGAACAATGTAGATGCGATAACGGCGGAAGGCTTCTCCGCCAAGCGCAAACAACAAAATGGCACCCTGCAGCATCACGCCTATATGAATAGGGGTATCAGTTGTCACTTGCAGATTGTTGCCTCCGACTCTGAGACCCGAGAACAAAATTCCACTCACAATAATCAAGCCAAGATTGTTGCGTGCCAGGGCTGCGACGACGATGCCCGCATAGCCGTAGCCGAGGGTGATGATGCTCGGCTCGATCTTGCCGTATGGACCAACAATGAGCATTGCGCCAGCGAGGCCCGACAGAGCACCCGAGATCAGCATTACCCACATGGTGGTGCGGTTTGCATGAATGCCGGCGTAATGGGCGGCTTTCGGAGAATCAGCGATGACGTTGATGCGATAGCCAAACTCGGTGCGCTTGACAACCCAATACAGCGCACCCGCAATGATCAGTGCAACAAAAAATGTTGGGTAGAGCCGTGAGCTTCCAAAGCTGTCGAGCGACGCAGAGTCTGCGACCATGCGCCCCTGTGGAAACGAAGTGTTTGGATTGCGAAAGAAACTTCCTGGTGTATAAATCACGTGCTTGATAAGACTTGCCCCGATATAGGTAAGTAGCAACGTCGAGACAATCTCGCTTGTGCCGAGCCGTGATCGCACCAATGCAGGCACAAATATCCACGCCGCACCTGCAAGTGCTCCGCACAACAGCACGGCTGGCACCATCAGCAACGTTGGCAAGTGGTCGCCGAATGCAATGCCTGCCCATGCGCCACCGATGAGACCGAGATACAACTGACCCTCGCCACCAATGTTGTAAAGGTTCATTTGAAAAGCAAACGCTGCTGAGATACCGGTACAGATCAATACCGTAGAAAGTGCCAACGTGTCGGTGATGCCGTTAAACGAAGCAAAGCCATCCCGAAACATATTCGTATATGTGTCAATTGGTGAGTAGCCCGTAGCGAGCAAAAAGAGTGCGCCAAAAAACAAGGCGGCAAACACAGACGCGGCGGGTACGAGTACTGCCAACCGACGCGGAGTCTCGCCCCGTTGCTCAAACACAACACGGAATGGAATGTGCATCATGATCCGCCCTCGCTAGAAAGACCTGCCATCGCTGCACCGACCTGCGAAAGTTGAGCCGCTTCGCCCGGGGTTTCGTGCACTACTGCCCCGCGATACAGCACAAGCACGCGATCCGACAATGACAACACTTCGTCAAGGTCTTCAGAGATCAGCAAGATTGCTTGGCCCGCACTGCGCGCATCATTGAGCAAGCTTCGCACCGTCTCGATGGCGCCTACGTCGAGGCCACGCGTTGGTGAACACACAACAAGCAACTTGGTTGCTCCGCGGCCGCCAGAGAGCTCGCGAGCCAGCAACACCTTTTGTGCATTGCCACCCGAAAGTTTGCGAGCGAGATGATCTGGACCATTTGCCTTGATCTCAAATTGCTCGATGAGCCGTGAGGCTTCGGGGCGTACCGACACTCGATCAACGACAACCTGACGGTCACGAGTCAGCAACAAGTTGTCAAGAATCGACATCGATGGCACCAAGCCCATACCAAGACGATCTTCGGGAACATACGCCAACCCGACTTCGCGAGCCGCAATAGGCCCTCGATCAGTTGTCATTGCACCTGAAATCGTGACCGAACCTGTGGTTGGCGAAATGAGACCGGCAATGGTGTCGGCGAGTTCGCGTTGACCGTTGCCTGCAACGCCTGCAATGCCCACCATCTCGCCTGCGTGCACATTGAACGAAATGTCGGAGAGAACCGAAACATCATTGATGCTGAGTGACAAGTTGCGGAGCTGCAAAACCTCGTGGCCGGTTGCATGAGTGGCGCGCTGAGCATTGAGTTCGATGTCGCGTCCAACCATCAGTCGTGCAAGCTCTTTTGTATCTGTAGTGCCTTTGCCAGAAACATGACCAGTCACTCGCCCGTTGCGCAACACCGTCACGCGATCGGAGATCTCGACTACTTCACCAAGTTTGTGGCTGATGAACACGATTGATTTTCCGGCCGCCGTCATTGCGTGCACGTTTTCAAATAATTTTTCGACTTCAGACGGCACCAACACTGCAGTTGGCTCGTCTAACAACAAAATCTCTGCGCCTTGATAAAGCGCTTTTACGATCTCGACTCGCTGGCGTTGTCCAACCGACAAGTCGCCAACAGTTGCATCTGGATCAATTGGCAGGCCGTAGGATTCGGCAACTGCTGCAACTTTTTCATTAATATCGCGACGGTTTAACCTGAACGGCAAATCGCGGCTACCCAAAATCACATTTTCAGAAACAGTAAATCTTTCGACCAACCGAAAGTGTTGATGCACCATCGCAATGCCGTGCTGCAAGCCTGCGCGCGGTGACGACAAATTGATGCGCTTGCCGTTGCGCATGAGATACCCGGCATCGGGTTGATACAGACCACACAGCACTGCGGCAAGCGTGCTTTTGCCAGCACCGTTTTCGCCCAACAGCGTGTGCACTTCACCTGCGCGCACATCGAAGTCGACAGAGTCGTTGGCAAGTACGCCTGGAAACTTCTTGTCGATTGAATGCGCTGAGAGTGCAGTAGAGGCCGCACCACTGTTGTGATGCGGCCCCTGTGCAACCTCGTGAGAGGTGTTACTCATTTACAAATCAGCCCTTTGGAGAACCGATTACTCCCTTAACGAAGTAGCTCATTCCGAGCAAGTCGAGCAATTCTGGCCTTGTGTCAGCTGCAACAACTTCCTTACCGTCTT
>CAXNIQ010000062.1:0-7083 GCA_964202465.1 Ilumatobacteraceae bacterium | reverse complement strand
AAGTCTTTTGTCGCCACTTTGCTTAACCGAGATATTCCACGATGCATGTAGCACTGCGGCTGTCAGTGCGAGAACAGTTGCAAGAAGCACCTGTGCAGGCTCTTGCAATAGCGTAAACTGAACTGCGATGCCACTGTCCCGAAAAGTTTCAAGTGACAGCCCAATTGGCATGTTCGATTCAGGTTTTGGTGGGCTCACTGTTGCGCGAGCCCTGATTGACTTGATGCCGCAAGAGAATCTTGTCTACATCGGTGACACAGGCCGGTATCCATATGGCAATAAGCCAGCCGATGAAGTGCGCGGTTACGCAAAGGAGTTGGCATGGAGCCTGGTGCGCGATTACGGCGCAAAAATGATTGTTGTCGCGTGTAACACTGCAGCTTCGGTGGCGCTTGACGAACTCGTTGATGAATTGCCAGTCCCTGTGATTGGCGTGATCGACCCTGGCGCTCGGGCGCTCGTACGCGTCACGCACAACAATAAAGTTGGCGTAATTGGTACGGTCGGCACAATTTCGTCGGGTGCCTATGTTCAGGCAATACGAGCAACAGGCGCGCTAGTTTCTTTGACGAGTGCGGCGTGTCCAGGCTTTGTTGAGTTTGTAGAGCGAGACCAAACCTCAGGAGATGAAGTAACAGTGCTCGCAGAACGCTTGCTTGCACCAGTGCGTGATGCTGGCGTCGATTCGCTTCTGCTTGGTTGTACGCATTACCCATATTTATCGAGAGTGATTGGCGATGTGATGGGGCCTGGCGTAGTGCTGGTGTCGAGCGCTGACGAAACAGCGTTTGTTGTGAAACAAGAATTGGAGACGGCGCATTTGGTGCGCCAAAATACTGATGCTTCAACAGGCGAACATAAATTTTTGTCGTCAGGCGACATCGCGTGGTTTGCGCAACTTGGCAGGCGTTTGCTCGGGCCCGAACTTGAGACGGCAGTGCAGTGGAAGAATTAGTGTTTAAACACGACAGTTACAAACAAATACAGAAAGAAGTATTTCATGACACGCTTTGATGGAAGACAAAACAGCGAATTACGTCCGATGAGTTTTCAGCGTGATTTCACCGAGATGTCGGCCGGCTCTGTGCTGGTGTCTTTTGGAAAAACTCGGGTGTTGTGCACAGCGTCGGTGGATGAAGATGTGCCGCGCTGGATGAAGGGGAGCGGCAAAGGCTGGGTTACTGCCGAATATTCGATGTTGCCTGGTTCATCGCCAGAGCGTGTCGATCGCGAAGCCGCAAAAGGCAAACAGTCTGGTCGCACCGTCGAGATTCAGCGATTGATCGGGCGTGCATTGCGCTCGTCGTGCGACATGAAGGTGTTGGGCGAGCGCCAGATCTTGATTGACTGCGACGTCTTGCAGGCCGATGGCGGTACTCGCACGGCAAGTATCTGCGGCGCCTTTCTCGCGCTTCACGACGCGATCACTCGGGTGCAACAAAACGGTGGCATCACAAACAATCCGCTGCACTCGTTATGTGCTGCAATCAGCGTTGGCATTCACAACGGCACACCAATTATTGATTTGCCATACGAAGAAGACTCAACGGCCGAAGTCGACATGAACGTTGTGATGTTGCAACCAATTGGTGGTGGCGAGGCAACATTCGTAGAAGTGCAGGGCACTGCCGAAGGAAAAGCATTTAGTCGCAGCGAACTTGACGTGTTGTTGGGTCTTGCTTCTGATGGAATTGGCCAAATTTTCAACATGCAGCGCGAAGTAATCGCTGTTGCACCAAGCAAGCGCGCACTGGGGAGATAATCGTGCTGCGCGTTGCGTGCGCGTCGGCAAACCCACACAAAGTTGCAGAGATAATTGATTTGATGGGCGGTGTGGTTGATCTAATGCCACGACCCCAACACTTGGCTGATGTAGTTGAAGACGCCGACACGCTTTTAGGCAATGCTCGGCTCAAGGCAGTTGCAGTGTGCGCTGCGACTCAACTGCCAGCACTTGCCGATGACACCGGGCTCGAAGTAGATGCGCTGGATGGTGCACCGGGAGTGATTACCGCTCGTTTTGCTGGCGAGGGTGCGACCGATGCGCAGAATCGGCAAAAGATGCTGGTGCAATTGGAGGGAAAAGATGCAGCGCATCGATCTGCGCGCTTTCGTACAGTTGCGTTACTTCGATTTCCAGATGGTCGTGAGATTGTTGCGCATGGTGTGTGCGAAGGCTCGATTGCGCTGCACGAGATTGGTGATCGTGGTTTCGGTTACGACGCACTGTTTATTCCGGCAGATGGCGACGGACGCACATTTGCTCAAATGACCATTGAGGAAAAACACGAGTTGTCGCATCGCGGTCGCGCGTTTCGCGCGCTTGCAAAATTGCTCTAGTCACTCACCAACCACGAAGGTCAATGGCCCACTGGTCGACAACTGTATTGCCACTGATCACCCATGCGCTTGCGTGCATCGCAATGGTGGGGTCAATGTGGGCAGGTGTAACTCGAATGTGTGTACCAACTGGTGGCGGTGTTCCCTCAGGTGTAGAAAAAGTTGTGTGCTCATCAGAACAGAACCACACGGAGTGGCCATCAATGGTTGGGTTGCCATGATCCATTCCCAACGACTTCAATCCAACATCAACAACAGACCATGAACTGTTTGATGAAATCACCGTTCCCACAATCCATGCTGCTTGGCGAAATGGAAAACCAAGTTGTGCGTACTGCGTGTCCATTAACGAATACGAACCTGCTTGAATTTCGGTAACAGCGGTATCTGCATGCAGGTCGTAGGTGCCCGTGCCGCCAGCAGAAATAATCGTGCCACCGACGTCTCGTGCGGCACCACTCAAGAGTCGCATCGACTCTGCAACTTTTGCGAGACGTTCACTTTTGTCCAGCACCATCATCAGGTGGCCTTCATAGCCCATGACCCCACGAACGTTGATACCAAGTGTGCGCGCCTTGTCAGCAAGTCGGCCAGCATCAGTTGGTGCACAACCACATCGAGGAAGACCAACGTTGACGTCGATCAGTACGTTGTGAATGCCTGCTGTGGCAGCAGCGTTAAGTGTTGCATCCGAGTCAATGGCAATAGTGATCATTGATGTTTCTTGCAAAGCAGCCATTGCACTGAGCCGTGCAGTGTCGAGTGTTTCGTTGGCCAAGAGCAAATCATTGCCAAGGCCAGCGTGTGCCATGCCGATGATTTCATTCGGAGTGGCGCATGTAAATGATGTATGACCAGCACGCAACTGTTCTTTGGCAAGAGATGTGCACTTGGTGGCTTTCATATGTGGTCGCAAGCGAGCGCCGGGAAGTATTGAAGCCATCAAGTCGATGTTGAAGTGGAGGATGTCGAGGTCAAAAACCAGCGCCGGCGTCTGCAGTTGATTAATGAACTGTGTCTCACTCTCCATAGTGCCGACGGAGAGACTCGAACTCTCACTGGCGGCGTCCTAAGCGCCGTGCCTCTGCCATTGGGCTACGTCGGCCAATGTCCACAAGGTTAGTGGTCGCTGCCTGAGGTATTGACTCAAAATTTGACAGAATGTAAAGCGTGAACTCAACAACAGCAATCTCTCTAGACCCAAACGCCCTAATCAGCCAGCTCGGCTTGGCAGATTCGGTGGTAGATGCTGACGCCGTAACAGAGAGTGTTCGCAAGTGCGCTGAAAACAATGTGGTTTTGCCTACGTTTACACAACTGGCAAACCCCGCGCTGATTGCCGCCGATGTTGCCAACGGTGTCGACAAAAATGCGCCAGATGCTCGCAACCTGTTTCGCGTGCATTGGTTTAACGACATGAATGGCAATCGGGTCAGTGTTCCTGATCATGTCGTGTTGCCAAAATCGCTCACTGGTATCGATAGCCCAATCGTGGTGATGTTCGGTGATCGTTTTCCGATGATCACTGCACACAAAGTGCTCGCGGCGTATTCGTGCCTTGCTCCTCGCGTAATCACCGGTCAATTCAATCCAACAACACAACGCGCAGTGTGGCCATCGACTGGCAACTATGCGCGAGGTGGCGTGGCGATCAGTCGTATTACTGGCGCTCGTGGCGTTGCAGTATTGCCGGCCGGAATGTCGCAGGAACGTTTTGATTGGCTCGACAAATGGACTAGCGACCCGAGCGACATCATTCGCACAGCGGGAACCGAGAGCAATGTAAAAGAGATTTATGACGCATGCAATGAGATGCAGCGCGACCCGAAAAATTTTATTTTTAATCAGTTCTGTGAGTTCGGCAATTATCTCGGCCACTTTGAAGTAACCGGACAAGCCCTTGCCAGCGTGTATCAACACGTAGCCAAATCGATGAATAATCCAAACCTGCGACTTGCTGCCTTCACGTCGGCCACTGGTTCTGCAGGCACCATCGGCGCAGGCGACAGGTTGAAAGAAATGTTCGGCACCAAGATTGTTGCGGTTGAGGCACTCGAGTGCCCAACAATGCTCGAAAACGGTTTTGGAGAGCACAACATTCAGGGCATCGGAGACAAGCACATTCCTCTCATTCACAACGTGATGAATACAGACGTCATCGCTGCTGTGTCTGATCGCGCCACCGACGAACTGGACGTGTTGTTTAACACTGAAGCAGGTCGTCAGTATCTTGTTGCTCGAAAACATGTGCCAAAAGAAATCGTTGACACGCTTCAACATTTTGGCTTCTCATCTATTTGCAACGTCATTGCTGCAATCAAGACCGCAAAATTACTTGGCCTTGGCGCCGACGACGTGTTGATCACCATTGCCACCGACGGTGCAGACTTGTATCCGAGCGAACGGGTAAAGACACTTGCTCGCCGATTTAACAACAAGTTTGGTGAGGTTGAAGCAGCCGAAGTTTTTGCAGAGCACCTCGGCACAGTGACTACAGAGTCAATGATTGATTGCACCGAACAAGACCGCAATCGCATCTTCAACTTGGGCTACTACACATGGGTTGAGCAGCAGGGAACACCCTTGTCGGTGTTTGAGGCACGCAGGAGCCAATCCTTCTGGCGTAATTTGCGTCGCTACATTCCGGTGTGGGATTCACTGATCGATGAGTTCAATTCACGAGTAGCGAAAGCAAAATAGTCGCGGTCAAGCGATTCGCAAACCATGTCGGGTGAGTCGTTGATGTCGCCGAGTATCACTGGTTGGAAGTGTGCGGCATGTGGGCACCGGGTTTCGGTTGAGCAGCCTTTGTCGTGGCGTTGTCCAAACTCGTCAGACGCTGATCGTCACCATGTTTTGTTGCTCGAACAACCAATAGCCCCACTTCGGTCAACTGGCGACGTCAATCCTTACATTGCGTTTAGGAAGTATCTCGCATGGGATGCCTTCGCGGCATCGCTCGGGTTCAGCGATGAACAACGAGAAGCGATCATTCGTCGCGCCGATGGTGCTGTTGCACAAGTTGCGGGCACTGGTTTTCGCACGACACCATTCGGTCGAAATGATGCGTTGTCGAACGAGTTGGGTTTCACGAGTAATGGCGGTGTGTGGATCAAGGACGAAACTAATAATGTCGCGGGTTCGCACAAGGCTCGTCATCTGTTTGGCGAATTGTTGCATCTTGTGACGGCAGAGGAAGCGGGGGTTGCACCGTGGAAGCGAAACGTTGATCGCCCGCAACTTGCAATCTCGTCGTGTGGCAACGCGGCATTTGCTGCAGCCACATTGGCCAAGGCTGTTTCCTGGCCAATTTTGGTTTTCGTGCCAGAAAACGCTGCAAGTGAACTCACCGATCTGTTGTTGAGTGTGGACGCAACAATTGTTCGTTGTCCACGACTGGTAAGTGATCCTCCTGGTGATCCGTGTGTGCATCGTTTTCGCGAGGCGGTAACTCACGGTGCAATACCGTTTGGAGTACAGGGCACAGAAAATGCGTGGTGTCTCGACGGAGGTCGCACGATTGGATGGGAGATCGCAGACGCCCAAGAGCAAGTGAGTGGCCCGCCAATTGATCGTATTTTTATTCAGGTAGGTGGCGGAGCATTCGCAGCATGTGCATCTGCTGGTTTGTTTGCTGGCGGATTGCGACCTCGCTTGCACAGTGTGCAAACCGAAAGTTGTGCACCCTTGGCTCGTGCGTGGAATGCTGCCTTTGCATCTGGCGGTGCGCGCAACGCTGGTGGCAGGTGGAGCGAATGCATGTGGCCGTGGGAAAACCCCACCGACTCACTTGCTGACGGCATTTTGGATGACGAGACGTATGACTGGGTGCAAGTGTGCAACGCCATGTCCGAAAGCGGCGGATCGCCAGTTGTTGCAACCGAAAGACATGTGATCGATGCATACGCGTTGGCTCACCGCACTACGTCGATAAATGTGAGCCCAACGGGTACCGCAGGCTTGGCGGGGTTGCTCGCGATGCGCGATCAAATTGCCAATGATGAACGAATTGTCGTGGTGTTTAGCGGCGTACGACGCAGCTTTATGCCACTACCGAGGTAGTAGTCTGTTCGCCATGACGTTCAATAATTCACTTGATGTTCCCTTCCAACCTGCTGTTGGCCTCGAAGGCGGACCAGAATCCCAAAACAATATTTTCCTCCGCCTACTCAAGAGCCGAGTGATCATGCTCGGTAGCGACGTCAACGACGATGTTGCCAACCAAATTTGCGCGCAGTTGTTGTTTCTTGAAGGCGAAGATCCAAAAGCCGATGTGTGGTTGTATGTCAATAGCCCGGGCGGTTCAATCACCGCCGGCATGGCCATTTACGACACGATGCAGTTCATTAGTTGCGACGTAGCAACGGTGTGTTTGGGTCTTGCAGCGTCGATGGGGCAGTTCTTGCTCACCGCTGGCACGGCTGGCAAACGCTACACATTGCCAAACGCCCGCATCATGATGCACCAACCACTCGCTGGTTTGCGCGGTCAGGCTTCCGACATCGCAATTCAAGCCGAGCAGTTGGCATTTACAAAGCACCGCATGGCCGAGCTCACTGCTCATCACTCTGGTCAATCAATCGAGCAGATTCAAAAAGACTCAGAGCGCGATCGCTGGTTTACTCCTGAAAAGGCAAAAGAGTACGGCCTTGTCGACAAAGTAATTGTCAAGCGCGGAGAAATTCGCTAAAACTTTTTCTGGCTTGCGAGCCAGAGTTGTGTTTTAATTTTTAACCGCTTGGC
>CAXNIQ010000061.1:0-7100 GCA_964202465.1 Ilumatobacteraceae bacterium | reverse complement strand
TGCGTCCTGGCCCGGCTTCATTGTGGGGTTTTGTATTGAACGTCAAAGACATTTACGCGGTTGCAAACCATGTAGGTCCAGACGTGCTGAGCATTCCGAAGCCTGCTGTGCAGGCTGGGAAGTTGATTGGAACTTTTAGAAGTTCGGTTGGGTTAGGCGTGCCGCTTGCATTGATGGGTCAAAACACAAACTAAAATGCTGGGTGACTGCGCTAGTAGTCGAGCACTGCGTCTGGATCATCGCGCTGGGCCAAATATTTAATACCAGTAGCGCACGATGCCGCAAGCGGACACCAACTGCATGATGAGCCAGGCCTGGTGGTTGGTTCGCGGCGGTCGCGTTGCAACTCGACAAGTAAATGGATGCCATCAATTGTTTTGCGCACTGCTGCTTGAAGCACACCTTCGGTGACATCTTCTACATCGGGACGGGCAGTGACAAGTGAGTACGTGGCAAGTCGTCGCGGCGCTTGACCTGTGCGCATGGCTTCGACAAGTGCGTAAAAGCGCAACTCTTCGCGATGACTTTGTTGAATACGTCCAGACTTTAAATCAACAATAACTTTGGAACCCGGTGCGCCAAGTGTGAGGTCGGCGCGAGTTGAAAGATTGATCCGTTGACCAAACAACTCGTAGCGTGCACTGCTCTCGAGCACCGGTCGCCATGATGCTTTGAGAGGCGGAAAACTTTCGTCAAACTTTGTGTACAAGTCGATTGCCGAGCTGCGCAATTGCGCACGTTCACTTGGCGATAATTGATCTATGAATGGCCCTGCACTTGCCATGTCATCGTCGGCAAGTTGATCGAGTGCGATATCAACAATCTGTGCGGGAATGACAACGCCCTGCCAATTGAGACCCAGCTCAATTGCCTTGTGTAACACGGTGCCCTTGACATTGTTAACCGACCAAGCAAAGTCGGTAAGACCGGCCATATGGTGTGCTTCGCAACCATGCACCGTTGTGAGTTTGTGCTTGCTGACCCACAGTGCGCGTTGCGGAGTCAGTTTCTCGGCGATGTCGGCGAGGCCATGATGCAGTTGAGTGCGAATACCTTCGATCACATCTCGCGAAATTGGTGTCCATTGTGGTTGCTTGGCGAGTGCCTCAAGAACGTGTTGTTGCATTGGATTCAGTGATCGGTGGAGCGGCTGCGGAAGCGTCATAACTGAATGTGTAGATGGACTTGGCATGTCGAATCACTGTGCCACAGGGGTGTGTCATGATGCCCCTGTGAACGCAGCGACCAACGAAAACACGGCAAATGGCTCGGGTTCATTGACCATGCAATTTGCCGCTGCAGCGCGTTTATTGAATGCCGAATCACAGCGATTTGGGCTCGATGCACCTAGCTTTCGCAGCCCTCCACGAGTAGTTGGTGTTGACCGCACAGTTCGCCGTCGCGAACACGGTGGGGTGGTGGCAGTGGCCCTTCGAGACCGTCCGTTTGTTGCAGTGCTTGGAGACATGATCGAGGGCGTCATCGTGGTCAATCGCCTTATTGCTCCAATTGCCGACCAAGTGCGCACAGCACTCTGGGCCATTCTTTCAATTCGCGGTTTTATTTCTACAGATTTCACAGCAGATGCCAGCGCCACCATGCGGTCGGATCGGACCCAAACGCGCGTAGCCTAAAACGGCTAGCCCAGGTGGCGGAATGGTAGACGCGGGGGGCTTAAACCCCCCTGGCACGAAAGTGCTGTATCGGTTCGAGTCCGATCCCGGGCACTAGTACGCAAACAGATCCGGTTCTTGAACTATGTCCCTTTTTTGATCTCGCGCACAATCCTACGATCGGGAACTACCCACATCATTGCAAGACTGGCGAATAGTAGATATGAAACCATGGGTAACAGAAACGCAAAAATAATTGCAAGGACACAAAGTAGCGGAGAAATTTTGCCTTTGAAATCGCTCCCAAGTGCCTTCGCCAGCACCGAATCCGCGTCCTGTGTCCCAATGATTGATTTCTGGAGCAAAAAATATGCGACTGAGGGCATAAGTTGCAAGAAACCATAGAGCGCTGTTGGATATGTGGCGCCATGGCTTTCTCCAAGCCACGCAGTTCCGAACGGGAGCAGTGACAGCCAGAGCAAGAGATGTGAGTTTGCCCACATGACTCTTCCGTTAGGAGATTCCAACGTCCTCATTAGGTGATGATGATTATTCCAATAGATGATGAGGAAGACGAAACTCAGCAGATAGCTCAGAAACTTCGGCCAAAGTTCAGTCAGATCCGCAAGTTGGTGTCCCTCAGGTGGGCGAAGTTCGAGCACCATAATGGTGATGATGATCGCAAATACTCCATCGCTGAAGGCTTCGATGCGATTGGATGAGAAGGTGTGCTCATTTGTTGTCATATGAATTAATTTTTGACTGTATCACTTCCCTAAAACGCAGTGTTCTAGAGCGGCGCAAAAACCGAGGTGAAGTGGCGCAAGGCAGCTGGCTCAACCGCGATTCGATAACCGCGTAATTGCGCAGCGTTCTTGGCGACTTCGATGCACACTTCGATCACATAATCGATGTGGCTTTGGGTGTACGTTCGGCGCGGAATCGCCAAGCGCACGAGATCCATTGCGGATGGTTCTTCCGATCCATCTGGCTTGCGCCCAAACATGACGGTGCCGATTTCGCAACCCCGAATCCCACCAACTTTGTACAGGGCAACTGCAAGTGCCTGGCCTGGATACTGCAGTGGCGGAATATGGGGCAAGAGAGCGCGGGCGTCAATGTATACGGCATGGCCGCCGATGGGCTGCACAACAGAGATGCCAGCCTTGGCAAGAGCGTTGCCCAAATATGCTGTCGACTCGATTCGGTACTTCAGATAATCGTGCGAAACGATTTCGGTGAGTCCGACAGCGAGTGCCTCGAGGTCGCGACCGGCCAACCCGCCGTACGTTGGAAACCCTTCAGTCAAGATCAGCAAGTTGCGGCAATTAACCGCCAACTCGTCGTCATTCATGGCCAGCCATCCGCCGATATTGCCAAGTGGATCTTTCTTTGCGCTCATCGTCATTCCATCAGCGAGTGATGCGATTTCACGGATGATGTCGACAACGTCACGATCACCTTGCCCGGCCTCTCGCTCGCGGATGAACCAAGCGTTTTCGGCAAATCGGCAGGCATCAAGAAAAAACGGCAGCCCATATTTCTTACATATCGCACTCACTGCACGAATGTTTTCTAATGACACAGGCTGACCTCCGCCTGAGTTGTTTGTGATCGTTATCATCACTGCTGGAATATTTTCGACGCCTCGCGTGTTGATGAATTTTTCGAGAGCAATCAGATCCATGTTGCCTTTAAAAGGGTGACGGCTTGCTGGCTCGAGACCTTCGGGAATCACAAGATCGACTGCCTCGGCACCCGTGTATTCGATGTTTGCACGCGTCGTGTCGAAGTGGGTGTTGTTGGCGATTACTTTTCCGCTGCCGCCGATGGCAGTGAAAAGGATTTTTTCGGCAGCCCGACCCTGATGTGTGGGGATTACATGTTTGAACGGAAACAGATTTTGCACAGCGTTCCGAAAAATTTCCCACGATGGAGAACCCGCATAGGATTCGTCGCCGTGTTGGATTGCTGCCCACTGATTACGACTCATTGCACCGGTTCCTGAATCGGTGAGCAAGTCAATTAAGACATCGTCAGAGCGCAGCGAAAAGAGGTTGTACCCGGCCTGCTCAATAAGCCGTTCGCGCTCTTGTGGTGTTGTCATTCGGATCGGAGCGACTGAATGGATTTTGAACGGCTCAATGATGGTCTTAAAGGTCATGGATGAAATCATATTCGTCGTAGAATGCATGTATGCCGTTGACGACCGCATCTCCAACACCCACTCAGTTGCGCGCCAACCTAGATGCGCGAACGGCCGAGATGGTCGAGCACGTAAAGCAATTTGTCAACATCGAGTCGCCATCAAATGAGCCAGAGATGTTGCAGCGCAGCGCCGAGTTTTTGGCAATGGTGATGACCGAAGTACTTGGCAAGGCCCCACAAATTATTGCAAGCGATAAAGGGCCGCATGTGCACTGGAAGGGCAGCGATGACACGAAGGTGTTGATCGTCGGTCACCACGACACCGTGTTTCCAAAAGGCACTGTTGCGAAACGCGGTTTCAGCATTGATGGAGACATCGCTCGTGGCCCAGGAATTTTTGACATGAAGGCTGGAATCATTCAGGCCATTTATGGATTGAGCGAAATACGCGAGGCATATCACACAGAAATTTTGATTACGTCGGATGAAGAGATCGGTTCGTATGCTTCTCGCGAACTCATCGAGGCTCGTGCCAAGGCAACTGGCAATGTGCTGGTGTTTGAACCAAGCGGCAATGGCGACGCACTCAAGATTGCGCGCAAAGGTGTTGGCACATTTGTTGTCGACATTGCTGGCCGCGCATCTCACGCAGGTCTCGAACCTGAAAAGGGAATCAATGCACTGATGGAGCTTGCGGCTCAAGTGCAAGCGATTGCTGCAATTGCTCAACCCGAGATAGGCACTACCGTGACGCCAACTATTGCGACGGCAGGAACAACCGAAAACGTGGTGCCAGCAGCGGCACAGATAACAGTTGATGTTCGCGTCAATGTTGTATCTGAAAAGACTCGCGTAGAAGCAGCGCTACAAGCGCTCAAGCCAACGGTTGCCGGAGCAACTCTCAGTGTGAGTGGGTCGATCAATCGACCACCGATGCACGAATCAGCTGCAGCCGCGTTGTATGCAGTCGCACAAAGTGTTGCGGTGGGAATTGGCATCACCGACTTGCAAGGCATTGCAGTGGGCGGTGGCTCAGATGGCAACTTCACGGCCGCCATTGGTGTACCGACTCTTGACGGACTTGGTGCATGTGGTGGTGGTGCGCATGCCGACACCGAATACATCAACGTGTCGAAGATGGGTGAGCGTGCGGCGCTTGGCGCAGCGATCACTCGCGCACTAGTAAACGGCTAGTCGCTTACAACTCGAGAGTTACTCGAGTTCGAGAAGTCCGCCGCCACCGAGTGTGCCGGCTGCGCGATATTCATCGATTTTGGCGCGCGTGTCTTGAATGTCGAGGTTGCGCATCGTAAGTTGGCCAATGCGATCGAGCGGGCCAAATGCTGCGTCTTGCACGCGCTCCATGCTCAGGCGCTCTGGCGCATACGTGAGGTGCGGGCCTGACGTATTGAGGATCGAGTAGTCGTCACCGCGACGCAATTGGATCGTGACTTCGCCCGTGATGAGTGAGCCGACCCAATTCATGAGCGGCTCGCGAAGCATCAGCGATTGCGGGTCAAACCAACGACCTTCGTACAGCAAGCGACCCAAGCGGCGGCCCATCTGACGATAATTTTCGATGGTGTTTTCGTTGTGAATGGCCGTGACCAGACGCTCATAAGCGATGTGCAAGAGAGCCAAGCCAGGAGCCTCATAAATACCACGGCTCTTTGCTTCGATAATTCGGTTTTCGATTTGGTCGCTCATGCCAAGGCCGTGACGGCCACCAATGATGTTTGCTTCGTTAACAAGCTCGGTCTGTGAATCAAACTCTTTGCCATTGAGCGCGACAGGCCAGCCTTCTTTGAATCGCACGACGACATTTTCTTTTTTAATCTGAATGTTTTCGTCGTAATGCGCAACGCCCATAATCGGCGCAACGATGTGCATGCTCGTTGAAAGCTCTTCGAGTGTCTTTGCTTCGTGTGTTGCACCCCAAATATTGGCGTCGGTGGAATATGCCTTTTCAGCAGAGTCTCGATACGGCAATTTTCTTGCTGCTAAGAACGCGCTCATCTCGGAGCGTCCGCCCATCTCGCGCACAAAGTCTGCATCGAGCCATGGCTTGTAAATGCGCAAGTTTGGATTGGCGAGCAACCCATAGCGATAGAAGCGCTCAATATCGTTGCCTTTGTAGGTGCTGCCGTCGCCCCAGATGTCGACATTGTCTTCTTTCATCGCACGCACGAGCAACGTGCCCGTGACTGCTCGACCAAGTGGTGTGGTGTTGAAATATGTTTTGCCGGCAGTGGTGATATGAAATGCACCGCATTGCAGAGCAACTAAACCTTCGTGCACCAACTCGGTACGACAGTCGATGAGTCGTGCACCTTGCGCTCCATACTGTTTGGCGCGACCTGGAACTCCGTCTAGATCTGGCTCGTCTGGTTGACCAAGGTTGGCGGTGTATGCGTAGGGCAGAGCACCCTTTTCGCGCATCCATGCAACTGCGGCAGATGTATCGAGTCCGCCAGAAAACGCGATACCAACTCGCTCGCCAACGGGAAGGCTAGAGAGAACTTTGGCGTTTGAAGCAGATGCGTTGGACTGAGGCATGTAACTACGGTACTTACTTTGACGGGTCTACAGCGACTGATTTGTGCGACCAGCAAATGTGGCAATGGCAATGAGTGCCGATGAAACTGCGATAGCGCATTCGATCAGAGCGACTCCAGGCGTGCCATTGATGTCCGCTGCTCCGATGGCACCAAGAAGAAGTGCTGATCCTAAACCGACGTAACTTGCAACTCGTCCAAATTTGATTGCTGCAATGATGCTGGCGATTGGTGCTACAAACGGAAGAGCCCACAATAAGACGAACGATGGATTGGACTCGGGGCCAAGCCACCAAGTTGGCTTGCCAATATTGCGGCTGGTGACTGCAACAGCAATGATTGCAAAAAAGACGAGCAGCCACGACACGACTGCAACTGTGCGCCAGGTGTTGGTCAGACCCGAATGATTGACAGTTGACGTAGCCACAGCCTGCACAATACAGGCGATATAACGCAGATATCCTGAGTGGGCATGCCGAACCCGCGTTTCGAACGATTTTCCGTATTTTTTCCGATGTGGAACGAAGAGGAATATCTGCAGCGCGCATTGAATGCAGCGATTGAGTTGGGTGACGATTTGATAGCAGCTGGCACAATCGGCGACTACGAGATGATCATTGTCAATGACGCGTCCACCGACTCCACTGCACAACTTGCTGATGCTGCGGCTGCAAAGAACCCACGAGTCAAAGTTGTGCACCATACGACAAATCGCAAACTCGGTGGATCGATCAAGTCGGGTTTTGGTGCAGCGACCGGCGACGTCGTTTTGTACACAGATGCC
>CAXNIQ010000060.1:0-7134 GCA_964202465.1 Ilumatobacteraceae bacterium | reverse complement strand
CGACCCTGGCGCACTTGTTTGGATAAGTTCAAAAAATGGTGGTCATGGAAAAGGTCATGTGGTTTCCGATCCGTTTCGTAAGCCTTCGACACTTTTTGCAACGACTTTTGCGCCGATTGGCTCGTTGATCGACAAATTGCGCATCGTGTTGTTGCGCCTGCGTGTAATGCGCGGCGTGGCTCCCAAATTATTGCTCAACAACGACATGTCAACACTCGATGCGCTTCGCAGCGCAGGTTTTTCGCACCGCATGATTGAGTCGTTCTTCAGACCGCTCTTTGGTGGCGTCCAACTGGACCCACAATTGGCCACATCTCGGCGCATGTTCGACATCATCTTTCGGTCGTTAAGCGAAGGTCAAAGCGTGTTGCCAGCATGCGGCATGCAAGCACTCCCCGAGCAACTAGGCGAGCGACTTACTCACAACACTGTGCATCTCAACTCACCAGTTGAGTCACTTGACGGAACTACGGTGATTTTGCGCACTGGCGAGCGCATTGCAGCACGCGCTGTTGTGGTCGCTACTGATGGTCCAACTGCTTCAACCCTGCTGGGTTTGCCACCCGTGCACTCACGCACCGCCGGTTGCGTATATTTTTCTGCCGACACTCCGCCCGACAACACGAAGTACGTCATTCTTGATGGCTCTGGCCAGGGTCCAGTACTCAATGTCGCGGTCATCAGCAACGTTGCGCCGTCATATGCACCTCCTGGTAAACACCTCATTGCCGCAGCGCTGCCTGGTGTGATCTCTGGAAATCTTGAGCAACTTGCTCGGCAACAGTTGCGCGACTGGTGGGGACCACAAGTTGATGACTGGAAACATTTGCGTACCTACACGATCAGCCATGGTGGTCCTGTGCAATCTGCGCCGTTCTCCCCCAAGCAGCGAGTGTCGCTTGGTAATGGTCGGTTTGTGTGTGGTGACCACCGCGACACGGGCTCTATCCAAGGCGCTTTGTATTCTGGCCGACGATGCGGCGAGGCTGTGGTGCGCTCGCTCGCCTAGATTGATCCCGTGACAATTGACAAAAAGAAGCAGATCGTCAGCGTTGAGCGTGTGATCTGCGCAACGCCAGAGCAAATATTTGAGTTGCTTGCCGACCCACGACAGCACAGTGCATTCGATGGATCAGGCACTGTCAAAGCCGCCAACGTCGCCGCACCAACCCGATTATCGCTAGGTGCAAAGTTCGGGATGGACATGAAAATGGGCCCTTCATACAAAATCCAAAATGAAGTTGTTGAGTTCATTGAGGGCAAACAGATCGCATGGCGCCACAAGGGCCATCACGTCTGGCGCTATATTCTCGAGCCTGTTGCTGGTGGCACGAAAGTCACCGAACAATTTGACTACGCCAAGATGCGAGCAAAAATAGTTTTGTACGTTCTTCGATCAATTCCCAAAAATGAAAAATCGATGATCAAGACTCTTGAAAATCTTGAGAAGCACTTCGCAGGCAAGTAAGCAGCGCAATACCCATCATGACTGTTCAGCTTCCACTCGGTTTTCGTTCCTATGTAGCGAACATCGGCATCAAGGACACGACTGACGACTTCACCCTCGTTGTTGCCGACGGAGCTTGCTCGGCTGCAGGCGTGTTTACACAAAGTCGTTTTGCTGGGCCAAGTGTCGTAGTGAGTCGCGAGCACATCGCCAATCTTTCTGCTCGCGCCGTAGTAGTGATCTCCAAAAATGCCAACGTCGCAACCGGCGCAGAGGGAATGTCGAATGCCCGTGAGATTGTTGCCAACGTTGCGTCAACACTCAATTGCGCCACCACAGAAATACTCATTGCTTCGACAGGCGTGATTGGAAGACAGTACCCAATGTTCAATGTTCGTATGGGCCTGGCTTCCATCCCTCAGCCTTGCGCCGATACTTCGGCAGACGCTGTGGCACGAGGAATCATGACGACAGACACCGTGTCAAAGGTTGCGCAAGTAACAATAAATGGAACGAGCGCTCGAGTTGTTGGTGTGGCTAAAGGTGTTGGCATGATCGAGCCAAACATGGCAACACTGATCACCATGATCTTTACCGATGCACTTGTTGCGCCAGCCAATCTCGACCGAGTGTTTCGCAAAGTCATCGATGAAACATTCAATTGTGTTTCGATAGATACCGATACTTCTACGAGCGATACGGCGATTGTGATGGCGAGCGGTGCCGCTGGAGTTGTCGAACTTCTCGCTTTCGAGCAAGCTTTGTACGAAGTTGCGCTGTCACTCACCAAACAAGTTGCGCGAGACGGAGAAGGTGCCGAAAAACTCATTGAGGTACATGTCGATTCTGCGAAGGATCGCGATCAAGCAAAGACTGTTGCGAAAGCCATAGTTAACTCGCCTCTCGTCAAAACTGCGGTGCATGGTGCAGACCCAAACTGGGGTCGAGTTGCAATGGCAGTTGGCAAGTGCAGTCAATACACCGATATCAACCAAGACAATGTGGTGATTCGCTTTGGCTCGCAAGAGGTGTACCCCACACAAGTTGACGCCAACGGTCTTGCAGACTTAAGTCAATACATGCGTGGCACAGATGTGCGCATACATGTCAGCTTGGCTACTGGCACGAGTGATGCAACCGTGTGGGGCTGCGATCTCACCGATGGCTATGTGCGCATCAACGCCGACTACACCACCTGATATTTGCGCGCTTGCGCACCAGATCACTTAGGTGTCATGCGAATGCCACCGTCGACGCGAATCGTCTCGGCATTCATATAACTGTTGGTGATGCATTCGACCACCATGCTCGCGAGTTCTTCTGGGTAACCAAGTCGCTGCGGAAAGAGAACGCCCTTTTGCAAGTTTTGCTTAAACTGTTCGCTGTTTTCGCCCTGACCATAAATAGGCGTGTCGATGAGACCAGGCGCAACGGTGTTCACACGAATACCAATGGCCGAAAGGTCGCGAGCGATTGGCAACGTCATGCCAACAACGCCACCCTTCGACGCGGAGTACGAAGCCTGACCGATCTGTCCGTCAAATGCAGCAACCGATGCCATGTTGCAGATTGAGCCGCGCTCACCATTTTCGAGTGGCTCGTTTGTGCTCATTGCCGTGCCAATGATGCGAATGCAATCAAATGTGCCCACCAAGTTAATTGCCACAACTTTTTTGAATGCATCCAAGTTGGCAGCCGACTCGTATGAGCCATCTTTGCCAACGGTGCGCTGTGCCCAACCAATGCCAGCAGAGTTGACAAGTGCGCGAATTGGTCCCATCGACTTTGCCATCTCGGCCGCATTGATGATGTCTTGCGTGTTTGTCACGTCAACTTTGCAATACGCTCCACCAACTTCTTTTGCCAATGCCTGACCTTTTTCTTCTTGAATGTCGGCGATGACAACTTTGGCACCACGCTTGGCAAGCAAGCGAACGCATGCCTCACCAATTCCTGATGCCCCACCTGTGACTATTGCGCTTGCTCCGTTGAGTTCCATGAGGTGCAACACTACGCAAGTTGGTATGCCTCAAGCAAAGCCGAGTGACGCAGCCACAGCCAGTGCATCCACGTGCTCATTCATTGGCTCGCCATTATGCGCCTTGACCCAAGTAAAAGTGACATCACCTCGATTGTTGACAGCCTCAATTAATGGCTCCCAAATATCGCGATTTGCAACTGGTTGACGCTGCGAATTTTTCCAACCACGTTTTTGCCAACCAACCCACCACGAGTCTCGAAAACAATGAACCACATATGTGCTGTCAGAACGAATCTCGATTGGTCCAGAATGATCGGCGTGCGCGCGAAGTGCTTGTAGAGCCGCCATTAATTCCATCCGTTGATTTGTGGTGTGAGACTCGCCACCAGTCTCTGACGGCTCACCAGTTGGATACGTTGCCCACGCCCAACCTCCAGGGCCAGGGTTTCCCGAGCATGCTCCGTCGGTATAGATAATGTTCATCCCATAGATACTTGCTTATTCTCCCCTGTTCGGTGGGTACCTTACGAGTAAGTCTGCGAGAATGTATCAATGATCTTTGACGGTTCGATGCACCAACTTCCCGATACCGACCCAGGTGAAACTGCAGAGTGGCTCGATTCGCTCGATGCGGTTGTCGATGTGCAGGGCAAAACTCGCGCCAGATATTTGTTGTCAAGGTTGCTTGAGCGTGCCACAGCATCGCAAGTCAGTTTTCCTGCAACTGTTTCGACTCCGTACGTCAACAGCATTCCCCGTGAACAAGAGCCGTGGTTTCCAGGCGACGAACACATTGAGCGCCGCATCCGCGCATATATTCGATGGAATGCTGCCGTCATGGTGGTGCGTGCCAACACCAATGCCGAAGGAATCGGCGGTCACCTCTCTACATTCGCATCGTCTGCAAGTTTGTACGAAGTTGGTTTTAACCACTTCTTTCGCGGCAAAGACAGCGGAACACCCGGCGATCATATTTATTTTCAGGGTCACGCGGCACCGGGTGTTTATGCGCGTGCATTTCTTGAGCGACGCCTCGACGAAGACGACCTCGACCACTTTCGACGCGAAATCGGTCGCAATGGCCAGGGACTTTCGAGCTACCCACACCCCCGACTCATGCCAGAGTTTTGGGAATTTCCGACTGTCTCGATGGGTCTCGGACCACTCACCGCCCTCTATCACGCCAGGTTTAATCGCTACCTGCAAAACCGCCAACTCGACGACACATCCAACAGCCGTGTGTGGGCATTTCTTGGCGACGGAGAATGTGATGAGCCGGAAACACTTGGATCAATTTCGCTTGCCGCGCGCGAGCACCTCGACAATCTCACGTTTGTGGTCAATTGCAACTTGCAGCGACTCGATGGCCCGGTCCGGGGTAACGGAAAAATTATTCAAGAACTTGAAGCAGTATTTCGTGGTGCGGGTTGGAACGTAATCAAAGTTATTTGGGGCTCAAAGTGGGACGAGTTAATAGCACGTGATACGACAGGTGTGCTCCTCAACAAAATGAACAACACCGTCGATGGCGAGTTTCAGCGCTACATCGTTGAAGATGGAAACTACATTCGCGAAAACTTCTTCGGTCCAGACCCACGCTTGCGAGAAATGGTCTCGCACTTAAGCGACGAAGAACTCGAGATGCTTCCTCGTGGCGGACACGACTACCGCAAGTTGTTTGCTGCGTTTAAAGCAGCGAGTGAAAACATCGGTTCGGGTAGACCAACCGCTATTTTATGCAAGACGGTAAAAGGCTGGACTCTCGGCCACGAAATCGAAGGTCGCAATGCGACTCACCAAATCAAGAAAATGACAGATCTTCAGTTGCGCACACTTCGCGACACATTGCACCTCAACGATGAGATTCCAGACAGAGCGCTGAGCGGCGATGACCCACCATACTTTCGCCCCGCACTAGACAGCATCGAATACCAATACATGATGGAACGTCGTCGTGCACTTGGCGGGTCTATTCCTAAGCGCACCACAGTTGCACGCAAACCTCTCGTGCTTCCAAGCCCTGCGGTTTTCAGCGAATTTGACACTGGTAGCGGCGCTCAATCGGTGAGCACAACAATGGTCTTTACTCGGCTGTTGCGCAACATGGCGCGCGACAAAGATTTCGGCTCACGTGTAGTGCCAATCATTCCCGACGAAGCTCGCACGTTCGGCATGGATTCGCTCTTCCCCGAGCTCAAGATCTATGCATCACAAGGCCAGAAGTATGAGCCCGTCGATCACGCGCTGCTCCTGAGCTATACAGAGTCAACATCTGGACAGATTCTCGAAGAAGGCATTACTGAGGCAGGCAGCATGGCCAGTTTTATTGCTGCTGGCACAAGTTATGCCACACGAGGCGTGCCGATGGTGCCGTTCTACACGTTTTATTCAATGTTTGGCTTTCAACGTGTTGGTGATCTCATCTGGCAAGCAGCCGATGCTCGAACGCGCGGATTTTTACTCGGCGCAACCGCTGGCCGCACCACATTGATGGGCGAAGGATTGCAGCACCAAGATGGGCACAGTCTGTTGCTCGCAAGCGCAATTCCCTTTTGTCAGGCATACGACCCTGCATTTGCCTATGAAGTTGCAGCAATTGTGAAGAACGGTCTCAATCGCATGTACGGCGATGCACCTGAAGATATTTTCTATTACATCACGTTGTACAACGAGAACTACCAAATGCCGGTGCGTCCAACTTCGCCAACTATTGAAGCCGACATCGTGCAAGGTCTCTACAAATGGCAGGCAGCCACTGGTGGCAAACACCAAGCAACAATTTTATTTTCTGGCTCGGCACAAGGCGCAGTACGTGCCGCTGCAACCGAACTACTTGAAAAATTTGATGTTGGTGTCGACTTGTGGTCGGCTACTTCATACAAAGCATTGCGCGAAGAGGCGATCAACACCGAGCGCTGGAATCGAATGCACCCGACAGATGCGCCGCGCCAGCCACTCATCACTCGCTTGCTGAGCGACACACCAAATCCATTTAGTCCAATTGTGGCGGTCACAGACTTTATGCGCGCCGTGCCCGAGCAGGTTGCGCGATTCATTCCTGGCAGGTCTTTTACTCCGCTCGGCACTGACGGAATGGGTCGTAGCGACACTCGAGAATCTCTGCGTCGCCATTTCGAAATTGACATGCCACATGTTGTTGTCACTGTCTTGCACCAGCTGGCATTAGCGGGCACCATCAAAACAGATGTTGTGAAAGCTGCGATCGCAGCGTATGCACTAGACCCAGAAGCCGTCAGCCCACTCTATTCATAGGCGATACTTGTAGCCATGGCTACAGCAACTCCACCTACCCAAATTCGCAAACTTTTTATTACGGGTATTCCAAAAGCAGACGCACTGCTCAATAGCAATGGCACTGCATTACTCATTGGAATGTTGCTCGACCAGCAAGTCCCTATGGAGTGGGCGTTCACTGGGCCATACACAATCAAACAGAGGCTTGGTCATTGCGACGCGTCAAAGATTGCGGCGATGGAAGAAGACAAATTCGTTTCTGTATGTTGTGAGAAACCTGCAATCCACCGTTTTCCGGCATCGATGGCGAAGCGAATTCACCAGATGTGCGTGATCATTGCAGATGAATATAAAGGCAAGGGCTCAAACATCTGGAACAAGATTGACGACGCCGAGACACTGCGCAAACGACTTCGTTTCTTGCCTGGCTATGGCGAAGAAAAAACCGAGA
>CAXNIQ010000059.1:0-7142 GCA_964202465.1 Ilumatobacteraceae bacterium | reverse complement strand
CATGCGTTTGTCAACATCGAAGATATTGACAACTATCCGCCAGAAAAAGTGTGCGTAATTTCGACTGGTTCGCAGGGCGAGCCAATGGCCGCACTTTCGCTTCTTGCAAGAGGCGATAACAAGTTCGTAAAGATCGGGCCCAAAGACCTAGTGATTTTTTCAAGCCATGCAATTCCTGGTAACGAAAGCAATGTCAACCGCGTGATCGACGGCTTGCTGCGCGCCGGAGCCGATGTGGTGCACTCGGGTATCGCCGACGTACACGCAACAGGTCATGCACAAGCCGAAGACCTCAAGATGTATTTGTCGATTACTGAACCCGAATGGTTTGTGCCAATTCATGGCGAGTACCACCACATGGTTGCTAACACCCGCCACGCCCGCACGATGGGCGTACCAGACTCGCGCATTGTGTTGTGTGAAGACGGAGACGTTATTGAGATCACTGACAACGGCATAGAACTTGCGGGCAGAGTGCCGGCTGGGATGTTGTATGTGGATGGCATTGTGGGCGATGTTGGCCAGGGCGTATTGCGCGACCGCAAAGTTTTGGCAGAAGAGGGAGTCGTTGTCGTTGTAGTGACGGTCGACATTGATGCAGGGCGCGTGCTTGTTGGCCCAGAAATAATTACTCGCGGATGGGTGTATGCACCAGAAGCAGAAGACTTAATCGATGAGGCAGTAGCAACGGTGTCGAAGGCAGTCGAGAAGGCACTGAAAGCCGGCACTCGTGACGTGGACGCGCTCGAAAAAGAAGTGCGCCGTGCTGCTGGCAAGTTTGTGTCGGAGCGCACCAAGCGTCGCCCGATGATCGTGCCGATCGTGATGGAGACGTAGTTACAAAAATTGCCGCTTGAGCAAGTCTTAGAGGGCGACTACTTTTACCAGATGCTCGATTGATTTGAAATCATTTGGATTTTTAGTGAAGAGCGGAATATTGAGCGCACATGCGGTTGAGGCGATAAGCAGATCGACCATGCGTGGGCCGCGTGCTTTGCGCCCCGACGCCACAACCGCTGCGTAGATGCGACCATAGGCACGAAACGAAGCAGCATCAAAAGGTGATGGGTCGACGAGTGCTTCGATGCGTTGCAATCGGTCTTGTCGTGCGGCTCGCTCGTTTAAGTCGTTTGTTGCATGAGGGCCGGCGGCGAGCTCGGCCATGGTGAGTGCGCTCACCGCAATTTCTGCAGGTAATTTTGCTCGTTCGATATTTTCTAAATCGATAATGACAGATGTATCGAGAAGACCGCGAACAATCCGTGGTTTAGGCACGAGGGGATATGTCTTGATCGATATGTGCGTCTATGTCGTTACGAAAACGAACTGGATCGATACTCGGAGCATTGGCAAACATCGCGGCGACAGCTATTGACGAGACGAATCTATTGCGACGAAGTGGAGTGAGTTCGCCCACTGGTCGACCATTGCTGGTCACAATAAATGTCTCGCCGTCATCGAGACGGCGCATGATGTCGCCGCTGTCGTTTCGGAGTTCGCGCTGCGTAATATTCGTTGACATAACGCCACTGTAGCACGGTGTGCTACAAGATGGACTTGTGCGTGCGAAGGGTATGCCCCAATTGGGTGGCGCCCCATTGGTAAGTTTGTTGGATGGCATTCAAGCCCCGTAAGGGGTCTCAACAATCGCGCGCCCAATCGCGACCCGCATCACGTGGCGAGGCTCAGATCAGGCCGCTGCGTAGCCATAAGCCGGTTGATGCCGATGAGATGCAATTTAGGCGCACCCGCCGTCCTTCGGTGCTGAAGTCGATCCTTGACGGTCGCGGCCACGAATTTGGCGGCATTGCATTGGTGTGTCTTGGCATCTTGCTTTTTATGTCGGTGTATGCACGCATGGCTGGGCCGGTTGGTCGAGGCCTCAATGCACTGTTGTCGTCAACAATTGGTGTTGGTCGCTTTGTTATTCCTGTTCTGGTTATCGGCGCAGGTGTTGCGTTTATTAAACGCACCGAAGTGCAACATCGTGTACGACTCGCATTTGGTTGGACAGTGTTGTCGATAGCGGTGTTGAGCGAAATTCATATTCTTAAAGGTGGCGGTTCAATTCATGCACAAGTGAATGCACTCTCGGGTGCTGGTGGATGGATGGGTTGGCTGATTGGCGAACCATTGCGACAAAGCATTGGTGGCATCGCAACAACAATTTTGTTATTGGGTTCAATGCTTGGAGGAGTACTGCTTATTACTGGCAATACATTGCCAGAGTTATTTCGCCGTATTTCGGCGTGGGTAAACGGCGTGTCAATGCCGCAAGGTCGCCGTGATGTCAGTCGTGATAGCAGTCGTCATAACAATCGTGATCTGCAATTTGATGACGAGTCTGACGAACAGCAGTTTTATGACATTGCACTTGACGACGATGATGTAGCAACTCGAGACAAAGTAGAAGATGCGGATGACGCAGAAGATGAATATGAGGAAGAAGTCAAGCCTCGTCGTGAGCGCAAAAAGCGCAAGCCAAAGCTTTCACAAATTGATGTTCCAATTGCGGTTCCGTCGCCAACTGCCGCCGCAATCGTTAAGGGCATCGCTCAGCAGATGCCGCTCGGGCCTGGCGCCGACCCAAGCAGTTGGTCATTGCCCACACTCGACATGTTGACGGTGACTCGACATGAGAAAGCCGATGAGCGAGCAACTCAAGAGCGAGGCATGAAGCTGGTTGATGCGCTCAAGGAACACAGCGTTGAAACTGAACTCGTTGGGTACACGCGAGGGCCAACAGTAACGCGCTTTGAGTTGTCGCTAGGTGGTGGAGTCAAAGTTGCCAAAGTGACATCGCTGTCGCGCGACATTGCTTACACAATGGCCGCAACAGACGTACGTATTTTGGCTCCAATTCCTGGCAAGTCGGCAATTGGTATTGAGGTGCCAAACGCACAACGCGAGTTGGTGTCGCTTGGCGACTTAATGATGTCGCAAGAAGCACGAGCAGCCGGACATCCACTTGATGTTGCGATTGGCAAAGACATTGCTGGTCGCGCCGTATTTCTCAATATCTCCACAACTCCACACATGTTGATCGCGGGTACCACGGGTGCTGGCAAGTCGAGTGCGATCAACTGCATCATTACGTCGGTACTGATGCGCTCGACACCTGATCAGGTGCGCATGATTTTGATTGACCCAAAGCAAGTTGAAATGGCGCAGTACGCGAGGTTGCCACACTTGCTCACGCCGCCAGTGACAAACCCAAAGAAGGCTGCCAACGCATTGGGTTGGGCGGTCAAAGAAATGGAGCGTCGCTACGATTTATTGGTCGAGGCTGGCTTTAGAGACATCGTTGGTTATAACGCCGCTTACGACCGCGGTGATTTGTCAGACGAACAAAATACCGACCAGAGTTTTGATCGCATTCCATACATCTTGATTGTGGTTGACGAGTTAAATGACTTGATGATGGTTGCGGCTCGCGACGTAGAAGACTGCATCACTCGCATTGCGCAAAAAGCGCGTGCTGTTGGCATCCACTTGATTGTTGCAACGCAGCGTCCAAGCGTCAACGTCATTACTGGTGTTATCAAAGCAAACATTCCTGCACGTATGGCATTTGCTGTGTCGAGTCTGACCGATAGTCGCGTGATCTTGGATCAGCCTGGTGCAGAAAAACTGATTGGTAAAGGTGACATGTTGTTGTTGCCAGGAAACACATCGGTCTCACAGCGAATTCAGTCGGCATGGGTTGATGAAGCCGAGGTGCGCAAGGTTGTAGGACACTGGCGTCGCCAAGCTCCTGAAATTGTGTATGTATCTGGTGTTGATGGAGACAAGAGTGGTGCCAGTGGCGCAGATTTGTTTGGTGGCACCACTGGAGATAGCGATGATGACGAACTCATGCGTCAGGCAATGGACTTAGTCGTGCGCACACGTCAGGGCTCAACATCGATGTTGCAGCGCAAGCTGAAGATCGGTTTTGCACGAGCTGGCCGCATCATGGACTTGCTCGAAAGCCGCGGAATCGTTGGCCCAAGCGATGGCTCAAAGCCTCGCGAAGTGTTGATGACATTGGAAGAACTCGAGCAACTGCAACAAGCCAGTTAGCAAGATTTGGGCCGCTTGCATGGCGGGCCAGTGGGAGACCTAAAGTCTCGCCATGACTGAATTTACTGAAATTGCATCTGGACTCCGTTTTCCCGAAGGACCAATCGCCATGCCTGACGGCAGCGTGATTTTGGTTGAGATGTTTGGCAAGATGATTACGCGAGTGTTGCCAGATGGAAGCAAGCAAAAAATTGCTGACACACCTGGTGGACCGAATGGAATTGCAATTGGTCCTGACGGCGCAATTTATTTGTGCAACAACGGTGGATCATTTTCAGAAGTTGATTTTCTTGGGCTGACATTCCCTGGTCCGTTTGTCGCCGAAAATTACATCGGTGGCCGCATTCAACGCGTGGATATCGCAACGGGCAAAGTGACCGACCTCTACACAGAGTGTGACGGCATCAAATTGCGCGGACCAAACGACTTGGTTTTCGACAAACAGGGTGGCATGTGGTTTACCGATCACGGAATTCGAGAGCATCGTACGGCTGACTTCACGGGAATCTATTACGCCAAGACCGACGGATCAATGATCAAGGAAGTGATCTTTCCGACAGAGTCACCAAACGGAATTGGCTTGTCTCCTGATGGCACAAAGTTGTATTGGGCCGAAACTCATACGGGTCGCGTCTATCAAGCAACGGTCACGGCGCCAGGCGAGACAACGCCGTTCTCACCGATTGATCCATCTGGTTTGTTGTGTGGATTGCCGGGTCTGCAATTGTTCGATTCGCTTGCTGTCGATGGCGACGGCAATGTGTGTGTCGCCACTCTCGGTCTGCAAACTGCCGGCATCACCGTGATCTCGCCAGAAGGCGTGGTGCTCGAGCAGATCTTGACAGGTGACCCGTTGACAACCAACATCTGCTTTGGCGGGCCAGACAATAAGACTGCGTACATCACGCTGTCTGGCACGGGCAGATTGGTGTCGATGCAGTGGCCGTATAAGGGGCTCAAACTCAATTACTAAACAGACGAGCAGTAGGATTACATGCTGTGCAGCAACGATTTTATGTCGAGACGCTTGGCTGTCCAAAGAACGATGTCGACTCAGACAAAATTGTCGGCACGTTGCTTGCTGATGGCTTGATTGCCACCGATGACCCTTCACTTGCAGACTTGGTTGTTGTAAATACATGTGCATTTATTGAGGATGCGCGCAAAGAAAGCATCGAAACGGTGCTTGCACTTGGTGCGCAGCGCAAAGATGGAGCAAGGCTCGTCGTTACTGGCTGCATGGCCGAACGTTATGGGGCCGAACTCGCCGAGGCTCTGCCCGAAGTAGATCAAGTTGCGGGCTTTGGTGTGCCAGTGCAGATGGGTCGTAAACCAATTTCAGTGTCGGCTGCTCCAATTCCTTCATTTGATCTGCTTAACTTGCCGCGACCAAAGAGCACTGCACCATGGGCGTATGTAAAAATCGCTGAAGGCTGCGATCGTAATTGTGGTTTCTGTGCGATCCCAAGTTTTAGGGGTCCGCAACGCAGCCGCGACATCGACTCCATCCTGCACGAGGTAGACGAGCTTGGTGCAAAAGAAATTGTGTTGATCGCACAAGATCTTGCAAGCTATGGCAAAGATCGCCCAAGCGAACTTGGTGCTGGCTCGATTGTTCCGCTTGTGCGAGCTGTTACCGCCAAAGTAAAGCGCACTCGGTTGTTGTATCTGTACCCAAGCGACTTGAGCGACGAATTGATTGCAGCAATTCTCGATACCGGTGTTCCGTATTTTGACTTGTCGCTACAGCATGTCAGCAAGACTCATTTGCGTCGCATGCGTAGATGGGGAGACGGTGAACGATTCCTCAAGCGCATTAACGACATTCGCGCGCTCGCCCCCGATGCGGCTTTTCGCAGCAACTTCATCGTTGGTTACCCAGGGGAGACCGAAGAAGACCATGACCAGTTGTTGCAATTTGTTGAAGATGCGCAATTGGATTGGTGTGGATTCTTTACGTTTAGCCCAGAAGAAGGCACGCATGCAATGACATTGCCCGATCACGTGCCAACCGAACTCATGAACGAGCGAATTGCCGAATTGCGCGAAATGCAAGACAACATCACTGCAAATCGACGTGACGCGCTCATTGGTCGCACGGTTGAGGTACTTGTTGACGAAGTGGGCATCGGACGCACACACTGGGAAGCACCGTCCATTGATGGCATCGTGCATGTGAGTCGAGACTTGCCTGTTGGCGAGTTTGCAAGTGTTGTGATTGTTGATGCGATGGGCCCAGATTTGGTGGCAGAGGGAAGCTCGGTGGAAGATAGTGACGATGAAGAAGGAGATTTTTAGCCATGCCCGTTGATCCGAGCGCAATCCGCACATGGGCTAACGCCGTCACCGTCGGTCGGTTGCTGATTTCGCCGTTGATGTTTGCAATTATCCCCGCAGACAATGTGGGTTCATGGGTGGCAACCGGGTTGTGGTTTTTGTTGAGCCTGAGCGATCTTGTAGACGGACAACTTGCGCGCAAGCACGGCACTACTCGTAGCGGAGCATTTCTCGACCCGTTGGCCGACAAAGTGTGCGTGCTCGGTGCCATGTTTATTTTGGTGAGCCGCGGCATGTTTAGCCCTTGGCTCGTGGGGCTGATCGCGACTCGAGAAATTGCGATCAGTTTGTATCGCGTATTTGCCGGCGCCAAGGGTGTGAGCGTGCCAGCAAGCAAGGCCGCAAAATTTAAAACGTTTGCCCAGCAAGTTGCTGTCGGGTTTGCGGTGTTGCCGTGGAGTGCTGCCGACTACAACTATCTTGCTAAAGGCTCGCTCGGCATTGCCACTGTGCTCACGTTGTATAGCGGCTTGCAATATGGCGCCGTCGCATTCAAAGCACGCAAGCAGGTATAACATATGCGCTGCGATGTAGTTGCCATCGGCACCGAATTGTTGCTCGGGCAGATTGTTGATACAAACTCGGCGTGGCTTGGAGAGCAGATGTCGGCAGCCGGCATTGACTCGTGTCTGCAAGTCAAAGTGGGCGACAACCTCGAACGCATGGTCAAAGCAATTCGCTCAACACTTGCCGACGCCGACGCGGTCATTATTTGTGGTGGACTCGGGCCAACGCACGATGAC
>CAXNIQ010000058.1:0-7247 GCA_964202465.1 Ilumatobacteraceae bacterium | reverse complement strand
AAGCCAATAGCGTCCGATTTTGATGCCCTGCGCGTCGACTCTGCACGATTGATGGACCGCATCATGAGCCTTTCCGAGATCTCGCCTATCGATGGTGGCGGCAACTGTCGACTTGCACTCACAAACGAAGATCGAGATGGACGAGATTTAGTGGTGTCATGGATGCGAGACCTTAATATGGACGTCTCTATTGACGCAGTGGGAAACATCATTGCCTGCTGGAATGTTGGTTCAGGTGCGCCAGTAATGACCGGTAGTCATATCGACACTGTGCGCACAGGCGGCAAGTTTGATGGCAACTACGGCGTACTTGCCGGTCTCGAAGTTGTTGAAACCTGCCAACGTAATGGATACATTCCTTCTCGCCCATTAGCCGTTGGTATTTTCACCGATGAAGAGGGTGCTCGCTTCGCACCAGACATGCTTGGTTCGCTCGTGTATGTCGGTGGCATGACCACCGAGGAGGCACTCGATATCACCGCAATAGACGGACCCCGACTTGGTGATGAACTTGTTCGAATTGGTTACGCAGGGTCGGCGCCGTGTCCAGGTCTAGTTCCCCACAGTTTTGTCGAGTTACACATTGAGCAGGGTCCGTTGCTCGAGGCCAACAATGTTCGCATCGGTGCAGTAACTGGCGTTCAGGGTATCTCGTGGCAAGAAGTCACTGTTGTTGGGCAGTCAAATCATGCGGGCACGACGCCAATGTCGTTGCGCCATGACCCAACGTATGTTGCTGCAGAAATCGCTGTCTTTTTGCGGCAGTTGAGCGCTCGTTTTGGCAAGCACCAAGTTTGCACGGTTGGCAAAGTCGATGTATTTCCAAACCTCATCAACGTTGTCGCTGCACGCGTCACCCTCACTCTTGATGTACGCAACACCGACGAAATTTTATTACAACAAGCAGAACATGAAATATCCGAGTTCTTGACACAGATTGCTCTGGCTGAGGGCGTCACGATCACCACAAAGAAACTCGCTCGTTTTGAACCAGTTGAGTTTGACCCACGCGTGATCGGCATCATCGAGTCAATTGCTCAGCAACAGAGCAACACTGTTCAACGCATGCCTTCAGGCGCCGGTCACGATGCCCAAATGCTTGCGCGCGTCTGCCCAACAGCAATGATCTTTGTGCCGAGCGTCAATGGCATCAGTCATAATCCTGCCGAACACACCGACACAGATGATTTAGTGGCAGGAGCAAATATTCTTTTGCACACAATGCTGACTCTTTGCGCAACAGATCTCGAATTAGCCGGATGAATATGAAAGTATGGAGCGCATGACAAGACTTCTTCATGTTGGTGCAGCACAACTTGGACCAATTCAACAATCAGACGACAGGGCTTCAGTCGTCGTCCGTTTGATCGAACTTTTGCGTCAAGCCAAAGCAACGAAGTGCGAACTTGTTGTGTTTCCCGAACTGGCACTCACAACGTTTTTTCCACGTTGGTTTGTCGACGACATTTCCGAGGCGCACCACTGGTATGAAACCGAGATGCCTTCGGCAATGACTTTGCCACTGTTTGAAGAAGCGAAGCGACTCGAAATTGGTTTTTGTCTCGGTTATGCAGAGCTCACACCGCTGGGTGAGCGATTTAACACTCAAATTCTGGTCGAGCGCGATGGTTCGGTTGTTGCCAAATATCGCAAAGTGCATATTCCGGGGCACGATACCCATGAGCCAGACCGTCCATTCCAACACGCCGAGCGTTACTACTTCACACCGAGTGCCGAAGGCTTTGGAGTTTGGAAAGCGTTTGGTGGGCGTATGGGCATGATGATCTGCAATGACCGCCGTTGGCCAGAGTCGTATCGAGTGATGGGACTACAAGGAGTCGAGATGATTCTTTGTGGCTACAACACACCGATGCACTATGTGCCAGATCCCACACAAGACGTGTTGCAAGGCTTTCACAACGCTCTTGTCATGCAAAGCGGTGCTTACCAAAACGGAACGTTTGTAGTTGGTGTTGCCAAGGGTGGCGTTGAAGAAGGTGTCCTGGGCCTCTGCGATTCGAGCATCATTGCCCCTTCAGGAGAGATGCTTGCCAAAACTGTTACAACCGGCGACGAGTTGGTTTCGGCTGTTTGCGATCTGGATTGGTGCAAGCAATACAAAGAAACCCTGTTTGACTTCGATAAATATCGTCGACCCGAGGTGTATGGCCGAATTACTGGTCAACGGGGTGCGGTTCTCGATTGACCAATATTGATCTGTCATAGCTTAACATTTTGTAAAGCCAATGCTGTAGCGTAAAACCCGTGACAGCTATGGATTTGGGCTCGCAAAACGACCTACGTGTCGCTTTCACTGTCAACGATATTCCCGTGAGCGTGCGAGCCAACCACCCGCATTTACTCGCTGCACTGCGTGAGGAACTCGATATCACTTCGCCAAAAGATGGTTGTTCTCCATCGGGCCAGTGTGGTTGTTGCACAGTTCTGGTCAATGGCAAGGCAGTAGTCAGTTGTCAAACACCTCTCTCCAAAGTTGAGGGTGGAACGGTAACGACTCTTGAAGGCGTCGACGAAGAAGAACGCAGTCGCTACTCGCAAGCATTCGCTGCATGTGGAGGATTGCAATGCGGTTTTTGTATTCCAGGCATTGTTGTGCGCGCCAAGGCTCAAGTTGACAAAAAGGGTGCCGCGCTTCAACGAACTGACATGGCAAAGCATCTAGGAGCTCATCTGTGTCGTTGTACCGGCTACGTCAAAATTCTTGACGCAATCGAGATGGTTGCGCGAGGCGAAGTTCCGGTATTGGTTAATCCAGGAGGAGTCGGCACTCGTACGATCAAGTACGAAGCCGAAGCTCTTGCACTAGGCGATCGTGGCTATATCGACGACATTCGAATTCCGGGCATGCTCCATGCCGCACTTGTTTTCACTCAACACACTCGCGCCGACATCATTGCAATAGATGCAACTGCAGCTCTACAGAAGCCGGGTGTTCGCGCCGTTTTTTCTGCAGCCGATATTCCAGGCGAACTCATGGTTGGCATCATCTACAAAGACTGGCCAGTGATGATTCCAGTTGGCGGTCGCACCTCGTATGCAGGCGATGTACTTGCCATCGTTGTTGCCGAAACCCGAGATGAAGCACGAGTCGCTACGCAATTCGTCGATGTGCATTACGCCGTACACACTCCACTCACCGATCCGGTTGCTGCAATGTCCAGTAGCGAGATTGCAGTCTGGAAAACTGACAACAACATTTTGAGTACGAGTCGATACAAACGAGGCGACACACAAATCGCACTGAGTACGAGTGCGCACGTCATAGAAGAAACTTTTGTGACGCAACGAATCGAGCATGCTTTTTTAGAGCCAGAGAGCACCGTTGCAGTACCTTCCATTGACGGCAAATCGTTGCACGTGTATTCGGGCGGTCAGGGCATTTGGGACGACCGAAACGACATTGCAAAAATGCTCAACCTCGACAATGCTCAAGTCACCGTCGAGTTGGTGACCAACGGTGGCGCGTTTGGTGGCAAAGAAGACATGAGCAATCAGGCTCATGCTTCGTTGAGCGCTTGGCTGTTGCAACAACCAGTCAAGTGCACACTCTCGCGAGAAGAAAGTCTGTTGATGCATGCCAAGCGGCATCCCATCACCATGCATTACAAAGCCTCGTGTGATGCAACCGGCAAGCTCACTGCACTACACGTGCGAGCGATTGGTGATTCTGGCGCATACGCCAGTGTCGGAATGAAAGTGCTCGAGCGCATGGCCGGTCATGCAAGTGGTCCGTACGAAGTTCCAAATATCGACGTTGAAGCAATTGCGGTGCGCACCAACAACCCAGTGTGTGGTGCCTTTCGCGGCTTCGGTGCTAACCAAGCCCAATTTGCGATGGAAGGTGTAATGGATCGATTGGCTGCAAAAGTTGGCATCGATGGATGGACAATGCGTCAACGGAATGTCATCATGCCCGGCCGGGTGTGGGGTCCAGGACAAATCATGGATGACGGTTGTCTCGGTGCATCCGAGTGTCTCACGGCAATTAAGCCCGCATACGACCAAGCCCGTGCAGCAGGCAAAGCAATCGGTCTCGGACTTGGTCTCAAAAATAGTGGCCTCGGCAACGGATTCAAAGAAATCAACCGAGCGGTTATTCGATTTAGAGAAGACGGACGCGTTGAAGTTCGTCACGGCTGGACAGAGATGGGCCAAGGAATTAACACCGTTGCATTGCAAGTTGCAGTGCACGAACTTGGCATAGATGGCAACCTCATTGACGTCATCGTTGACACCACTCGCGAATTAGGACTTGGGCAAACAACTGGATCACGCGGAACACTCATGGGTGCAGGTGCCGTCAAGGACGCATGCGACGCAGCCAAGGCCGCACAATTTGCCGTTGGTGTCGATCACGTTGGTGAGTATCGCGTTGACTGGACGAACAAGCTTGGCGAACCAGGCGTAGACCATCCGATCATCCACTCCACCTTTGGCTATGCAGCGCAACTCGTGATCATTGATCGAGAATCCAGCAAGATCGAGCGTGTTGTTGCAGCTCACGATGTTGGTAAGGCAGTCAACCCGCAACTCTGCGAAGGCCAAATTGAAGGAAGCGTACACATGGGTCTTGGATACGCGCTCTCAGAAGACTTTCCAAGTGATCCCGCGACTGGCTTTCCTATCAACAAGACACTTCGCTCTCTCAAGATCTTGCGTGCTAAAGATGTGCCAAATATCGAGGTCATTCTTGTCGAGTCGCCACAGCCAAACTCTCCATACGGGATCAAGGGCGTTGGAGAAATTGGGCTCGTGCCTACTGCGGGTGCTGTTGCTGCAGCGTTTTATGACCTCGACGGCACGTGGCATACAACACTTCCGATGCTCAAGCCAAGCCTCGAATCAACAAGCGACTCAAACTCCGACTCCGACTCCGAGGATTAAAACTTCGTGCCAAACACCACTACTGGGCTCGTGTGCGCGCACCACCATCTCTATTCATCCTTGGCACGTGGCATGCCAGCACCCCACCAAACTCCAACAAGCTTCATCGAAATACTTCAGCATGTGTGGTGGAGACTCGATGCTGCATTGGATGCCGACATGATCTATTGGTCGACCGCGCTTGGTGCTGTTGAGGCGTTGATGAATGGCACTACCGCAATTGTTGACCATCACGAATCACCAAACGCGATTGAAGGTTCGTTGTCGATTATTGCTCAAGCATGCAGCGATGTAGGTGTTCGTGTCAATACGTGTTACGGCATTACCGATCGCTGGGACGATGTCGGCAATCTACATTCCAAGATCTCGCCATTGTCTCCGATGTCGAGTGCCGCAAAGCGCGGCCTTATCGAGTGCGAGCGTTTTATTGCTGAAGGCGGAAACGGAATGGTCGGGGTTCACGCTGCATTTACGTGTGGCGATGAAACACTGAGCGCGGCGGCACAACTGGCGAGCAAACTAAACGTTGGAGTCCACATCCATGTTGCAGAGGGAGTAGATGATTCGCATGCCGGATCACGCCTCACACACTTGGCCAAAGACAATTGGCTCTTGGTGCATGGAGTTCATCTCAATGAGCCCCTCAAAGGTCGCCTCGTGCACAACCCGAGGTCCAACATGAACAACCATGTCGGCTACGCCAAGCCAACTACACAATCAAATACGATTTTGTTAGGTACAGATGGCATCGGAGCAGACATGCTCGAAGAAGCACGACTTGCTTATGCACGACTTCGAGAATTTGATATTGCAGAAACACCAGACACAGTTGCTCAATGGCTCAGCAATGGATATCAACTTTTTCCAGAAGCGGCAAACGATACGGTGACCTGGAATTACGATCATGTTGACAGCCCTTGGCATGTTGCATTCACTCCAGGAACTCGTGTTACCGATGTTGTGATTGCCGACCAAGCCGTAGTCCGCAACGGGTTACCAACACGTGTCGACATCCAAGAAATCCGCGCCAAGGCACAAGAACAATCCGTACGTCTATTTGAAAGGCTCAACTGATGTCTCTACCAGCACATACAATTAATCCACAAGCAATCAATCCGCTTACTGGTAAAGCACGAGTTGCCATCTACCTGCAGGATGCTCATCGCATTCGAGAGGGCATGGAATATGCGCAATACGCAGAGTCCAAAGGCTTCGAAGCAGTGTGGCAAGCAGAGAGTCGGCTCGTTCGCGAAGCAACGGTTCCCATGGCAGCATTTGCGTCGGTGACCAAGACCATCAAAGTCGGTTCAGGAGTTGTCGACTGTTGGAGCCGTAACCCTGCTCGACTTGCAGCAACATTTTCGACATTGGATGATCTCGCTCCTGGTCGCGTGATTCTCGGTATTGGCGCATGGTGGGATCCGTTGGCACAAAAAGTAGGCATCTCGCGCGCCAAGCCTTTGCGTGCAATGCGCGAGATCGTGCTCAATGTGCGAGCTTTACTCAACAACGAAAATGTGACCTTCAATGGCGAGTTCGTCAATTTCGATGGAATCGAATTGGATTATGTCTATCAAGATCGCCGTGCCAAAGATGTGCCAATCTATATTGGTGCAACCGGCATGCAAATGATGGAACTCACCGGAGAAATTGCTGATGGCGTTGTGCTCAACTATCTCGTCTCCCCCGATTACAACAAGCAAGCAATCGAGGCACTTACTGTTGGTGCCGACAAGGCTGGTCGCAAGATTGCCGACATTGACAGGCCTCAGTTGGTTGTGTGCAGCGTGCACGAGGACAGAAAGACCGCACTCAACATGGCGCGCGAAATGGTGACGCAATACTTGGGTCAACAACCACACATCATGAAAGCATCTGGAGTGCCACAGAGCTTGCTCGATAAAGTTGGCGAAGTACTGACATGGCCGGCCACACACGAACAAGTAACTGCTGCTTCCAAGTTGGTGCCCGATGAGATCGTTCAGATGCTCACTGCAAGCGGCACTCCTGCAGAGGCACGTGCAAGTGTCAAGCACTACCTCGACAACGGTGCAACATGCCCGATTTTGTATCCACTGGGTGACGTCAAAGCAATGATCGACACATTTGCAGATTGGGACGGCGTGAAGTGACCGTTGCTGTACCGCTGTCGCTTGCTGAAGCATTAGATGAGTTGTCGCGCACACCAGATGCTCGACTCATCCAAGGCGGCACCGACCTCATGGTCGAAATTAACTTCAATCATGTCAAACCAGTTGATGTCATTGCACTGCGACGCATCAAAGAACTGCGCACCTGGCAGGTCAACAGCAATAACACCATCACTATTGGTTCTGGCGTCC
>CAXNIQ010000057.1:0-7355 GCA_964202465.1 Ilumatobacteraceae bacterium | reverse complement strand
AGCATGCGGCGGTAGTTCATCGGGCGAAACTGCAGCACCTGCTGCAGACGCAGTGTCATATCCAGGTATCGAAGATTGTGCGGACGTGTCATACGACTACACCGCACCAGCTGCGGCTGGCAACGGAATGAAGATTACTTATGACATTGCTTCTGCGGCAGGTGCCTCAGACGAATCACTTGATGAACTACCGCCGCATGCTGCCACTACCAGTGACAACGCTGCGAAACCGGCAGCCAGATAACTGAGCTTGTTGGTTTTCTTCACTATCGACCTCCCCGTCGAATTAGGTGGGTTCCCCCATTGATGTAAGGGCAAGTCGCCCCCACGAATGAGACAAGAGTAACACCACAAAGGGTTCTCAAAATAGGTCAAAACAGAAAAAAGATAAACAATGAACTACAGGGTTCGATGCAGGCGGAATTGCACGATTCGGGCAAATTCGCCAGAATCGAGGCTTGCCCCACCAACCAATGCCCCGTCAATGTCGGGCTGTGCCATCAATTCGGCAATATTGGCCGCCTTCACGCTGCCCCCATATTGCAAGCGAACTGATTGAGCAGCCTTGACACCACTCGTTTCGAGCACCTGGGCCCGAATAGCACCAATCACCGCTTGGGCATCAGACGAGGTGGCAGTACGCCCGGTACCGATAGCCCAAATGGGTTCATATGCAATCACCATTGACTCAATCTGCTCTGACGACCTGCCGTCGAGCGCCGAGCGCACTTGGCCCATCACCTTCTGAGTAGTGAGACCTGCTTCGCGTTCGGCAAGTGTCTCGCCTACACAAACGATTGGTGTCATCTTGTATTTCTGAATCGCGGAAATCTTTTTCGCAACGTATGCATCTGTCTCGCCAAATAGTTCGCGCCGTTCACTGTGCCCACAAATCACGTATTGGACATTCAACTTGCTTAAAAATGCTGGACTCACTTCGCCAGTAAATGCCCCCTTGTCGTCCCAATGGCAATGCTGTGCACCAAGCGAGACCTTCAACTCATCTGCGTCGATCAAGGTTTGAACGCTGCGAATATCGGTGAATGGCGGGTGCACGCTCACATCGCAAGCCGCAAAATCTTCTTTGGTGAGCAAGTACGCAAGTTTTTGCAGATACTGAATGGCTTCGAAATGATTATGATTCATTTTCCAATTGCCGCTCATGAGCGGTTTACGAATTACATCATTTGACACGTGGTGCTCCTCGCAACGCTTCAAGACCAGGAAGGTCGCCTAACTCTAGATACTCGAGCGATGCGCCGCCACCTGTTGACACGTGATCTACTTCATCGTCGAGTTTGAATTGCGCAAGCGCTGCAGCTGAGTCTCCGCCACCCACGACAGTAAACGCTTTAGTGTCAGCCATGGCCTGTGCGACTGTTCGTGTGCCGTTGGCAAATCTTGCGTCTTCAAACATTCCCATTGGACCATTCCAAAACACAGAGCGCGCTTCCATGATGATGTCGGTAAATGCTGCAGCAGATCCAGGGCCGATGTCGAGACCCTTTGCGCCGTTTGGCAAACGAATGCCATACGTTGCGTACACACCATCTGCGTCAAGCCCCACAATGTCTTCGGGCAAATGAATCGGCACATTGCCTGCCAGTAGCTTTTTACACACATCAATCAGTTCTGGTTGGCAGATTGAATCGCCAACCGAGTAGCCCTGCGCTGCGAGAAACGTGAAACACATTCCGCCACCAATAACGAAGGCGTCAACTCGTTCTTGCAACGCTTCGATAACACCGATCTTGTCGCTTACTTTTGCGCCGCCCAATACAGCTACAAAAGGTCGCTTTGGCTTCTCGCGCAACGCGCCAAGCACTTCAATCTCTCGTTGGAGCAATCTTCCAGCTGCAGACGGCAAAGTTTTAGGTGGCCCGACTATTGATGCATGCGCACGGTGCGTTGCACCAAAAGCATCGTCAACATACATGTCAAATCCAGCAACTAACTGAGCAACAAACGCTTGATCATTTGCTTCTTCGCCCGGATTGAATCGGAGGTTTTCTAGAAGCTCTACGCCAGGCGCGATTTCGGAAAGTCGCTTTCGTATGGGCGCCATCGAATACTTCGCCGATGCAGTACCTTTTGGCCTCCCGAGATGACTCGCACAAACGACTGTTGCACCACGCTCTGTTAAATAGTTGATGGTCGGCAATGCCGATGTGATGCGAAAATCATCAACAATCACCCGCGCATCATCGGGGCCAGACATTGGAACATTGAAGTCGGTACGAACAAGCACGCGTTTGCCACGTACGTCTCCCAAATCCTCCAAACGAGGCAATGTTGACATCATTACGAGCGCTTCGGTTCTATTACAAATTACTTTGCAGAACCGACGTGGAGCGTCAAGTCAACCAAACGATTTGAGTAGCCCCATTCATTGTCATACCAACCAAGCACCTTGACGAGGGTTCCCATGCTCATCGTCAAGTCGCTATCAAATACGCAACTGTGCGGATTTGTCACCACATCACTCGAAACAATCGGCGCGTCTGTGTATTCGAGCACCCCCTTCAGTTCTCCATTTGCCGCCTTCTTAAACGCGGCATTGATCTCATCTTTCGTTGCAGCCTTCTTCAACACCGCAACAAAGTCGGTGATCGAGCCTGTGGGCACAGGCACGCGCAACGATGTGCCATCCAATTTGCCCTTCATCGATTCGAGCACCAGCGCAGTAGCTCGTGCTGCGCCCGTACCTGTCGGCGTAATGTTGATCGCAGCACCACGCGCTCTTCGTAGATCGCTGTGCGGTCCATCAACTAGCTGCTGGTCTCCTGTGTAGGCATGAACGGTTGTCATCAAGCCTTGCTCGATACCAAAAGCGTCGTCGAGCACCTTGACCATCGGTACAAAGCAATTGGTTGTACAACTGGCATTTGAAATGACCTTGTGTTTGGTGCGATCGAAATCGAGGTGATTCACGCCATAAACAAACGTCGCGTCTGCGCCGTTCGATGGCGCAGAAACGATGACCAACGGAGCACCAGCGTCGAGATGAGCAGCTGCCTTGTCGCGGTCGGTGAAAAATCCTGTTGACTCGATGACGACGTCAACCCCTAGTGCCTTCCACGGAAGATCTTTCGGGTCACGAAACTGCAGTACCTTTAGAACTTTGCCGTCTACAGAAATGCCGTCTTCTACAGGAACAATCTCGTTAGGAAGAATTCCAAGTACTGAGTCGTACTTCAGCAAATGCGCCATCGTCTTTATCGAACCGAGATCATTTACCGCAACGATCTCGATTGGTGCGCCCGCTGCATTCACTGCACGGAAAAAGTTGCGACCAATTCGTCCAAAACCATTAATGCCAACTCGTATAGGTGTCTGTTCCATAGCCACAGACTTTAGCCTGTCGTGCGCCCGGCCTACCTGAAGATGTCGCGGTGAGTAACCCTTGGGCGTTGTCCCTGTAATGTCATCCAAGCACCAATGGCCTCTGTCACAGCGACAGAACGGTGACGCCCACCCGTGCAACCGATAGCGATAGTCAGATAGCTCTTTCCCTCGGCTTGGTACGCGGGCAAGAGAAACTCGAGCAAACCCTGCACTTTCGACAAAAACTCCTGCGCTAACGGTTGATCGACGGTAAATGCTTTTACTGCTTCGTCAAGTCCAGAGAGTTCTCGGAGTTGTTCTTGCCAATGTGGGTTGGGTAGGAATCGCACATCAAACACGAGATCAACGTCGAGCGGTATGCCGTGCTTAAAACCAAACGAAACGATCGATAATTGCATCACGTCCCTATCGCCTGTAGGCGCGAAGAGCTCGACAATTTGCGTTTTCAATTGATGAATATTGAGGCCCGAAGTGTCGATTACCAAATCGGCAGCACCTTTTACTGTCTCCAGCAACGAACGCTCTTCATGAATAGCTTCTTCAACGCTCGAAAATCGGCTGGCCAACGGATGTTTGCGCTTGGTCGCACCATACCTTCGCACCAATTCTGGCGTTGATGCATCAAGAAACAAAACACGAACACGATGACCCGCATCTCGGAGTCGATGAACGATGACTACTGCATCAGTTTGATGAGTAGCGGAGCCAACGACCAAGGCAAGTTGAGATTGTTCACCTGTTGCGGCAAGCTCGACGACCTTGTCAATGAGAGCAATGGGCATGTTGTCGACAACGAACCATCCAAGGTCTTCGAGGTCATCAGCGGCCTGAGAACGACCAGCGCCAGAGAGGCCCGCAATTAAGAGGATGTCAGCCACTGATTATCAGGCTACCGAACGCGGGGCTGGTTCAAGATTGACGCAATGCTCAAGATTGATGCAACGCTCAGGATAGATGCAACGCATCAAATACCGCCTGAACAACCGCCTCTGGAAGTCCTGATTGTGACCTCAATTCCTCGATACTCACATTTCGCAACGACTGAACACTGCCGAAGACTTGCATGAGTTCTTCTTTCCGCGCTGCACCAAGACCGGCAATGCCATCGAGGCCACTGACCTTCATTCGCTTGCCTCGCAATTGACGGTGAAACGAGTTGGCAAACCGATGAGCCTCATCGCGAATCACTTGCAACATGAAGAGCGCTTCGCTTCCGCGAGGCACATCTACCGGATTACCCAAACCAGGAATAAACACTTCTTCAAGCCGCTTAGCAAGCGACGCAACTGGAATCTCATGCTCAAGACCCAGCTCGCGCACAACATCAAGTGCCACTCCAAGTTGCCCCTTTCCTCCGTCCACCAGCAGAAGCTGCGGTGGATACGCAAATCTGCCAGGCTTCTTGCCGCGTTCTGACACTGGCAAATCACGTTCTTTCTTATACGCGCTCAGTCTGCGCATCAGCACTTCGCGCATTGCTGCATAGTCATCATTTCCGGGCACGTCCTTGATTTTGAATCGCCTGTATTCCGACTTTGCAGGCAAGCCATCTTCGAGCACAACCATTGATCCCACATAATCAGTTCCGTGCAAGTGGGCCATGTCATAACACTCGATCCTGAGCGGAAATTGCGAAAGTTGTAAGAGCCTTTGCAAATCGTTGAGTGCCAGCGTGCGACTGTGTTGGTCTGCTGACCTCTTGAGTCTGTGGCGTCCAAGTTCGCGGGTGGCATTGAGAGTGACGGTCTCTTGGAGATCCTTTTTATCTCCACGCATTGGTACGCGCACGCTGACTTGAGTGCCTCGGGTATCACTCAACCACTTTTCAATCGCACCAACACTCTCTGGCAACACTGGAACGAGCACTTGTTTAGGAATACCCAGTGCTGGCTCATCGCCATAGATGTTTTCCAGAATTCTGTCCAACAGCAGTTCTTGGCTGGCATCTTCAACTTTGTCTAATACAAAACCATTACGACCGATAACTCGTCCTTTGCGAACAAAAAAGATCTGCACTGACGCTGTGATCTCATCTTGGGAGATACCGATGACATCCATATCGTCTTCTTGCACTCCAACCATCTGCTGTTTTTCGAGCACCTGATGAATCGCAGTAAGTCTGTCGCGAATTTTTGCTGCACGCTCAAAATCGGTTGCCTGAGATGCTTCGATCATCTCCTGCCCCATTTTGCGTACAATCTCCGTATTATCACCGTCTAAAAACTTCATGAGTCCGTCAACATGACGCCTGTATTCATCTTGAGAGACTTCACCAACACACGGTCCACAACACTTTTCAATGTGAAAGAGCAAACACGGCCGCCCTAGACGCTCGTGTTGCTTAAACTTTGAAGTGGCACATGTTCGTACCGGAAACGTGCGCAGCAACAGCTCGAGTGTGTCTCGTATTGCGCCTGGATGAACGTACGGACCAAAATAGCGAACGCCTTTGCGCCTTTTGCCCCTAAACATCATCGCTCGGGGCCACTCTTCATCGGTGGTAATCGCCATGAACGGAAAACTCTTATCGTCTTGTAAACGAATGTTAAATCTTGGCTTATGTTCTTTGATCAATGCATATTCGAGCAACAACGCTTCAACTTCATTGCGTACTTCGATCCACTCCAGTTTTTCGGCAAAACTCATCATGCTCGCGGTGCGCGGGTGGAGTGTCGCAGGATCTGCAAAATAACTTGAAACTCGCGACCGCAAACTATTGGCTTTGCCTACGTAGATGACTCTTCCTTGTGCATCGCGAAACTGATACGAGCCCGGAGTGTCAGGGACTATTCCGCTCGGGCGTTGCATACTGTGTTACCGCTCTGGCTACTTCGCCGACGCTTTTGCTCGTTGTACTGCTGGAGCTTTTGCCGATTTTGGCGCTGGCTTCTTTGTAGGTGCGCTACGTAACAACGGTGCCAAAAACTTGCCGGTATAACTGCCCTTCACTTTGGCAACCGTCTCTGGTGTACCTTCTGCGACAAGTTGTCCACCACCGTCTCCACCTTCTGGGCCCAAGTCGATCAACCAATCTGCAGTCTTGATGACATCTAAGTTGTGTTCGATCACCAAAACGGTATTGCCCTGATCAACCAGGCGTGCCAACACGGTGAGCAAGCGACGTACGTCCTCAAAGTGCAACCCGGTGGTTGGCTCGTCCAACAGATAGATCGTGTGCCCCGTGCTTCTCTTTGCCAATTCGGCTGCCAACTTGACGCGCTGCGCCTCGCCACCCGAAAGCGTTGGAGCCGATTGGCCCAAGCGCACGTAGCCAAGACCAACGTCAACAAGTGTTTCCATGTGTCGGGAAATGCGAGGTTGTTTGGCAAAGAACTCAACCGCCTCAGAAATCGGCATGTTCAACACATCCGAAATGTTCTTGCCTTTAAATGTGATGTCGAGAGTGTCGCGGTTGTAGCGAGCGCCTTTGCAAACCTCACACGGAACATACACATCGGGCAAAAAGTGCATCTCTATCTTGATGGTTCCATCTCCAGCACATGCCTCGCATCGGCCACCAGGAACATTAAAACTAAAACGTCCTGGCATATAGCCGCGCACTTTTGCTTCGGGCGTTGAGCTAAACAACTTGCGTATGTCGTCGAAGACTCCTGTGTATGTTGCAGGGTTTGATCTCGGTGTTCTACCAATGGGTGATTGGTCCATGTCGATCACTTTGTCAAGGTGCTGCACTCCGTCGACAGCCGTGTGTTTGCCTGGCGCATCTTTTGACTTATAGATCTTCTGCATTAACGACGGCAGCAAAATGTCACGAATCAGACTGCTCTTACCGCTACCCGACACTCCAGTCACAGCAACAAAACATCCGAGCGGAATTTTGACACTCAAATTCTTCAAGTTGTGTTGGCGAGCACCCCGGATGGTCAACCATTCTTTGTTGGGTGCACGGCGCTCGTGCGGAACAGCGATCGACCGTTTACCGCTCAGGTACTGTCCGGTTATTGACGCTTTGACAGAATTGACGCCCGCCACAGGCCCGCTGTACACCA
>CAXNIQ010000056.1:0-7508 GCA_964202465.1 Ilumatobacteraceae bacterium | reverse complement strand
GGCATCAACCAGATCACTGTGTCGGCCAAAGGCGACACAGTGTGGACGAAGATGCGCTTTGAGGCCGGGCCACATCGAGTGCAACGCGTGCCAGTCACTGAAGCACAAGGACGCATTCACACTTCGTCTGCAACCGTGATGGTGTTGCCTGAAGCAGAAGAAGTCGACGTCGAGATCGACGAAAAAGATTTACATATTGACGTCTATCGCGCAAGCGGCCCTGGCGGTCAGGGTGTCAACACCACCGACTCTGCGGTGCGCATCACGCACAAACCATCGGGTTTGGTTGTTGCAATGCAAGACGAGCGCAGCCAATTGCAAAACCGCCTGCGAGCAATGACTGTCTTGCGCTCGCGCTTGCTCAAGTTGCGCGAAGACGAGCAAGCCGAAAAGATGTCGGCACAGCGCAAGGCCCAAGTTGGCAAGGGTGGGCGAGGCGAAAAGATTCGCACCTACAACTTCAAAGAAAATCGCATCACCGACCATCGCATCGGCTTTACGTTGTATCAATTGCAAGATGTGTTGATGGGCAATCTTGATCCAGTGATCGATGCGCTCACCGCGCAGTTCGAGATCGAACAGTTGGCTGGCGCTTCCGTCGAAGTTCACTAAGCGAGTAGACCGCAGTGGCCAATGCTCTAGACAACGTTTCGTGGCGTGAGATGCTTGCGTCAACGACACAACAGTTGGGTAATGCTCAAGAAGCCCGTTGGCTGTGCGAGCACGCGAGCGGCATGGATGCAACAGAGTTTTCTTTAGAGCAAGATCAGTTTGTGACAGTGGCGTGCGAAAAAAGTTTGCAGGCAATGGTGCAGAATCGACTGAGTGGAGTGCCCTTGCAATATGTGATGAAGCGCTGGGCCTTTCGGCACCTCGACATCATGGTTGACGAGCGTGTGTTGATTCCTCGGCCAGAGACCGAGCAGGTTGTACAAGTCGCTCTTGATATTGCACGAACACGGTTGGACAACGCTCCTTTACGGGTTGTCGACTTGGGCACGGGCAGTGGCGTGATTGGACTCTCGATGGCATTCGAGCTTGGCGCCGAAGCAGCGCATGTGTGGCTCACCGATGCATCGGCTGATGCACTCGATGTTGCTCGCGCAAACATGATTGGTATTGGTAGGGCAGCAGCAAATGTGCGCGTTGCGCATGGCAGTTGGTGGAATGCGTTACCGCAAGACATTGCAGGGCTAATTGATATTGCTATTTGTAATCCGCCATATATTGCCGAAGCTGATAGCGAAGTTGCGACAGACGTTCATATGTATGAGCCGCATTCGGCTTTGTATGCGCACGACAATGGGCTTGCAGATCTGCGCACAGTGATTGAAGGCGCGTCTGCATGGCTGAAGCAATCGGGGTGGCTCGTGCTCGAGATTGGGTATCAACAGGGTGCAGATGTGCTTGCACTGATGTGTGCAGGTGGGTTTGTCTCTGTCGAGATCAAACAAGATTTGTCTGGTCGCGACCGCATTGCGGTCGGACAACTACCTGGCTAGAGCTCGTTGCAAAAATTCGAGTTGGTGGAGCAATAGGTTTTCTGCAACCACTTCCTGTGGTGTCATATGCGTGACTCCACTGAGGGCAAGCAGTTCATGCACTTTGCCGTGATGCAGCAGTGCGGTCGAAAACTGCAATGTGTGCGCGGCGAGCACATTGTCATCTGCAAGTCCGTGAATAAGTAGTAGTGGACGCTCCAACAAATGTGCGTGGGCAACAAGTGAAGTTGCTTCGTAGTCGGCAGCATTCGTCTGTGGGCTGCCCATATAGCGCTCTGTGTAGTGAGTGTCATACAGATCCCATTTGGTGACAGGCGCACCAGCAACGGCGCAATGAAACAACTCGGGTGCGCGGAGCACCGCAAGTGCGGCCAAGTAGCCACCAAAACTCCAACCACGAATACCTACGCGAGATGTGTCGGCGCACTGCACCAATGTTGGAAGTTCGCGCAGCACTGCAATTTGATCGTCAAGGATCTTGGTGGCGAGGTCATGGTGCACGTTGCGTTCCCACTGAGTGCCACGCCCCGGTGTGCCACGTCCGTCGGCAATAACAACGCAAAAGCCTTGATTGGCAAACCACTGAGCAGCAAAATATGCGCTGGATGCGCAGATCACTCGTTGTGCGTGTGGCCCGCCGTATGGGTCGAACAGAACCGGCAATGGTGAGCCGTCGTGATTGTGCGGCATCACAATTGCGGTTGCAATTTTGTTTGCACCAACACGGTGCATTGTCACATTTGGCGTGAGCAGGCATGTCTCGGCATTGTTTGCAATCTGGTATTTGCCATTCACTCGTGTAGTGGTGCGCACTTCGCTCAACGTGGCGCTGCGAATAACGACGGTGTTGCCACCAACTGCAGCCGTGTGCACGCCAGTGTCGGTGGAGAGCCAACTGATTGTCAAATCAGTGAGGTTGCACTGCATCACGTGCATCACTGTTGGGTCTGCAAGCGGATTTGCCGAGAAATAAACTGCGTGCGGTGTAGTGGCAATGATGTTTCGAACCTGAATGTCGCCACTGGTGACTACTTGATCGTCAATGATGAGCGCCCTCGCACCGTTGCGTTCACAACACATCGCGAGTCGACCATCTGCAAGCAGTGCCGGGCTTCCGGCCACTAGATCTATCCAGTGCTCATCGGTTTCAGTGCGAATCGCGCGTAACGCGCCCGTGCCTGTGTCGACCGAACAGATCTCAAGTTGATTTTGCTCACGATTTTGCAAAGAAACTATCAATCCGTTGCCTGACCATTGAACATTGGTGAGGTATTCAAATTGAGATTGCTCCCACTGCACATCAACACGTGAAGAGTTGTTATCCGCGTGATCGACGCTGAACAGATGCAATGAAACATTTGCATTGTCGGTGCCCGCAAATGGGTAACGGTGTGCTCGTGGTTGGGTCATCGGGCTGGCAGGATCACCAATCCATGTCATGGCAACGGGCGAGTTGTCTACCCGACACACCGCTAGTGCAGTGCCTACTGGAGACCACCAATACCCGCGCTGTCGGCCCATTTCTTCTCCGGCAACAAACTCGGCTTGACCCCAAGTGATGTCGTTATTGGGCTCAGCCTCTGCAGCGATAATTGTTTCGGCGCCAGACATGTCGCTAACACACAATTTGCTGTTTTGCACATAGGCAACAAGCTTTCCGTTTGGGCTCAGACGCGGATCAAAGATCGCATCTGAAGTTTCTATCTTGTGAGTGACAGCCGTAACGAGGTTGGTAACAAAGAGTTGTCCTGCAACGCAGTATGCAGCATTGAGCACCTGGTCGTCACACGAGTATCCAACGATGCCCGATGCACCTTCGCGAGCGCGCTCACGTCGAGATTGCTCGGCCGATGTTTCCAATTTTTGGTCGGCGGTGTCCGAGTGTTGTGCGTGCATGTCGGCAACACATGTTTCAACCGATGTATGTACGTCAAGTACATACATCGAGTTCACGGCATCAGACCCACCGAGCGACCTGCAAAAAACTACGCGTGCGCCATCGGGCGACACAACTATGTTGCGCGGTTCTCCAAGGGTGAGTCGTTGAGTGCGAGCAAACTGTCGTGGAAACGTGTCAGACACTGTTCTGGACACTGTTTTAGACACTGATGTCGCCGGTTTCATCGAGTGTGACTGTTTTGCCAACCCATTCGTTTTCACACATTTCTTGCCCAAGTTGTGTGTTGTCGCTTGTTGCCCACGCTCTGCGGCCATCTGCCAACAGCACTGCAGCTCGCACTTTTTCAACACTGCCATTGCGATCGTGCATCACGCTGTATGCCTCAATAGTCGCTACACCTTGAGCTTCGAGTGCTGTTGCTACAGCGCGTTGGGGAAGTGCATCAACTTCGTTTTGCGGCGACTCGTGCCTAAAGCCATGACGGGGCGGAGTTGTTGCATACACGCCAAACGCATGCTTCGTTGCAAAACCTCCATTGGCCCACACCAAACCAGTCTCTTGTGGTTTTTCGCGCAGCGTTGTCATGGTGGTAGCAATCGCGTGCATTACATAGTTATTAAAAGGTCCTCCAGCAAATGAGAGTCCACCTGTGCAGGTGAGTTGTCTGTCGAGCGCAACACCAAGTGACTCTGCACCGAGTTGCACAGCAGATGGGAAGCATGAATAGAGGTCGAGATTCTCAATTTCATCGATCGATTTTTCTGCAAGCGCCAGCACACGCTGGCCACCAATGCGTATTGCCGGTGTGTCAGTAAATGTGTCGCGATGCGAAACAAAGTTGTGTTCGTGGCAGTCGGTCGCGGCATGCAAAAAGATCCATTTGTCGCGCGCGATGCCCAATGACTCGGCGCGCTCAACCGAACACATCACTAGTGCTGCTGCCATGTCGACATCGTTGTTTGCATTCATCAACTTTGTGTAGGGAAAACCGATCATGCGGTTGTCGGGAGTTGGTGTGCGTATTGCTAGGGCTGTGTAGCTCTGTTGAATCCATGCATGAGGGTTTGCTGCTGCAACGTCGCTAAAGCGCGCCCACAATTCACTGATGTACTGCTGATGATCCGCAACTGTTCGTTTGTCGCGAAAACGCAGTGCGGTTTCAAACATCGGATAAATCTCGATAGGCCACATGATCTTGTGCGCCAATTCAATTTCGTGGAACAACGCCAAGTCTTCGCCAACTGCTGTTGGTACTTGAAAATCCTGTCCATCTTGCGCTTCCATCCAAGGCAACGTCACTTGTGCAGCCCGTGCACGACGCCGAGATCTAAATGATTCGCCGCCTGTCAGCACAATCAGTTGCGCACCACCATCGCGAATTTGTAGTGCCGCAGCGTTGACCAAATATTGCGGCATGCTGCCGCCATGAGGCGTAAGTCCATATTCGTTCGCACTGATTCCGAGCATTGACGCAATGTCGTGCGCGGGGTTGACGCTTCTGGTCGACAACGAGCGCACCACGCGCAGTGCGTCAATGCGGGGTCCATTTTTCGTGCCCACATTGCTTACTCCGGCATCATCAAATGCCTGGGTCACTGCTCGCGACATCAACTCAAGTGGGCCTGCTGCATTATTGAAGTCATCAATATGTTGTGCAACTTGTGCTTGTCCAACAAGGATCGGGGTGCGGGGGTCGATCGTGTTCTGGCTAGATGTCACTCGGTCAACTGTATATATCCAACTAAAAAAGCGAAGTATTGGCTGGGTTGCTTGTGATCTAGGATCGTGCGCAGTGAATAGCCCACAGATACGCACGATCGCAATCGGTTCTGACCATGCAGGCTTCGAACTCAAAGCGCACCTGATTGAGGTTTTGACAAAAACCGGTCACAAAGTAGACGACCACGGCACACATTCCACCGACTCAGTTGACTATCCACCAATTTGTGCAGCCGTTGGTCGCGCAGTGCGAGACGGCAAAGCCGACATGGGCATTGTGTTGGGTGGAAGTGGACAAGGTGAGCAAATTGCAGCCAACAAAGTGCGCGGAGTGCGCGCAGCTCTATGCAATGACATGTATCTTGCAGAGATGGCGCGCTCACACAACAACGCAAATGTGTTGTCAATGGGCGGGCGAGTAGTTACGTTTGAACTCGCAGAGCAAATTTTGCACACATTTCTCACGACACCTTTTGAGGGTGGTCGACACGAACGACGCGTTGCACAATTGACCGAAATTGAAGAACAAGAAGGAAACCGATAATGCCTTGGCCATCTGAAACATCCCGAGATACCGAAGTTTTTGGATACATCGACGAAGAGCGCGAGCGTCAAAACACGGGACTGCAATTGATTGCCAGTGAAAACTTCACGTCGCCAGACGTGATGGCTGCAACTGGCTCGGTGCTCACCAATAAATATGCTGAGGGCTACCCAACAAAGCGTTACTACGGCGGCAACGCGGTTGTCGACAAGATCGAGGCACTCGCGATCGAGCGCGTTAAAAAACTCTTCGGCGCCGATCACGCAAACGTGCAACCGCACTCTGGTGCAAGTGCCAACATGGCTGTGTATTTGGGTCTATTAAAGCCCGGTGACACCATTCTCGGCTTGAGCCTCGACCACGGTGGTCATCTCACTCACGGATCTCCAGTTAATGCGAGCGGAATTTTGTATAACTTTAAATCGTTTCGCGTCAGCGATACCGATGAGCGTTTGGATTTTGATCAAATTCGCGAGTTGGCTCTCGAGCACCGTCCGAAGATGATTGTTGCTGGCACTACGTCGTATCCGCGCCGACTCGAGCCGCAGCCGTTTAAAGCAATCGCCGATGAAGTTGGTGCCTTGATGATGTTTGACATTGCGCACATCGCAGGACTCGTGGCCGGTGGAGTGCATCCAAACCCAGTGCCATTCGCCGATGTCGTGACATTTACGACTCACAAAACATTGCGCGGCCCTCGCGGCGGATGTATTTTGACTACGTCAGCACATGCAGCAGCCATTGACAAAGCAGTGTTTCCTGGCAGTCAGGGCGGCCCACTTGAGCATGCAATTGCCGCAAAAGCCGTTGCTTTTCATGAGGCTGCGCAACCAAGTTTCAAGATCTATGCCCAACAAATCGTTACCAACGCATCGGCGCTTGCGCAAGCACTTGCCCATCAGGGCTTTCGCCTTGTCTCTGGTGGCACTGATACGCACATGATGGTCGTTGACTTGCGGCCATTTGACAGTGAGCTCACCGGCAAAGAAGCACAGTTGGTACTCGATCAAGCTGGCATCACTCTCAATAAAAACAACATTCCAAATGATCCACGCAGTCCGTTCGTTACTTCTGGCGTGCGCATTGGTGTTCCGTCGGTAACAACGCAGGGCATGACCGAGGCCGAGATGCCGTTGATTGCGCAATACATTGCAACGACGTTGCGCGGTCGCAACGACCCCGTCATTGTTGCTGAGGTGCGAGCGAAAGTTGCTGCTCTATGTGCCAAGTTTCCGGTGTATCCAACCGTCAAGAAATAATTTGTGATTGACCTCACCGGCTACCTCATTGTTGGAGGGTGTGCCGCTGTTGTCACCGCAGCAACGACCCCGGTTGTTGCAATTGTCGCCCGCAAACAAGGCTGGATGGCACAGCCAGATGAGCGACGCTCACATCCTGTAGCGACACCAGACGTTGGCGGCATTGCATTTTTTATTGGATTGCTCGCCTCGCTGCTACTTGCTTCGCAGATGGATCGCTTTTCGACATTGTTTGAAAATAATTCCGAACTCATTGGAGTACTTATTGCTGCAGTCGTGATTTTCGTTCTCGGAATTTTTGACGACATTCGCGAAGTTTCGGCGCCAATGAAAGTGACCGGGGTAGTGGTGGCGGCACTTGTGCTTGTTGCGTTTGGTGTCACCATGTTTTTCTTTCGAGTTCCGCTTCTCGATGTATTTATTTTGCCCAATGACTGGATTCCGTTGTTCACTGTGTTTTGGTTGTTGGGCATGACGCAGTCGATCAACTTGATCGACGGTCTTGACGGTCTTGCCGGTGGCATCGTTGCAATTGCGGCCGGATCATTCTTTGTCTACAGCAAACATCTCGGTGACGTTGGCTT
>CAXNIQ010000055.1:0-7518 GCA_964202465.1 Ilumatobacteraceae bacterium | reverse complement strand
AGGTAATGCGTGTGCACAATACGCGGGCAAATCCCATGTCGATTTCGCGCGCGGTTCTAAATGGAAACGCCACATCGGAAAGATCGGCTGACGTGACGCGCTGGAGCAACTCTCGCGAGCGTGGGCCTTGCACATTGATCTGAGCAAATGCCGATGTCACATCGGTGATCGAAACCCGAGAATCTACACAATGCCGAGCCATGTGATTCTCAACGTGGCGTTGTGCCGTGTCGGAGGCAACGACAAGGAAATCATTGTCGCTGAGTTTTGTCACGGTGAGATCTGCTTCGAGCGTGCCCCGTTCGCTCAACCACTGCGTATAGGTGATCCGCTCCGACTCACCATCAACCGTGTTGCCGGAGATTTGGTCGAGCACTGTGCCAGCATCCTGTCCATTGACACGAAACTTGGACATAAAACTCATGTCCATCACAATGACGCCTTCGCGACAGGCGCGGTGTTCAGTTTGCCACTGCGGCCAAAACGACGGTCGACCCCATGTCAGGGGGCCAGCGTCAGCGATTTGATTGGGGCCTGCGAACCAGTCAGGAGTTTCCCAACCGGAAGCTTCGCGAAATGCAGCGCCATGACTTGCGAGTCGGTCGTGAAGTGGCGAACGCTTGGCGTCGCGCGCAGAAAATAATTGTCGGTTGGGGTAATGGCATTGGTAGACCATGCCGAGTGACTCGACGGTACGCGTGCGTCGATATTCCGGATTTGATTGATACGGCTGCAGGCGATCGGGGTGCATCGCCGTGACATCGGCACCCGGGTCTCCATCGACGATCCAGTGGGCAACAAGTCTGCCCAAACCCCCACCCGACAAGATGCCGATCGAGTTCAGTCCCGCGGCAACAAAATAGTTGTGTACTTCTGGTGCTGGCCCGATGATCGGCTGTAGATCTGGAGTGAAGCTTTCGGGACCACAAAAGAATGTGCGAATGCCAGTCTCATTGGAGCGCGGAATCCTGCTCATGGCCGTCTCCAGATAGGGAGACATTCGATCCCAATCGGGAGGCAACGTAACAAATGAAGCATCGTTGGGAATGCCGTCGACTTTCCATGGCGCACACACGGTTTCGAATAAGCCAATCATCAGGCCGCCGACTTCTTCGCGGTAATAACCAAATCGTGCTGGGTCTTCGAGGATCGGCAATGTTGGGTCCATTCCATCCATCTGTTCCGTGATCAAGTAGTAATGCTCTGCTGCTTGCAGCGGAATGCTTACTCCAGATTTCTCGCCCAATTGACGAGCCCACATACCTGCGGCATTGACAACGTACTCACACTCGATCGTGCCCTGATCAGTTGTCACCGAGCACACAGCGCCGTTGCGAGTGTTGACGCTTTTCACAGTGACGCCTTGAGCGATGGTCACACCTTGTTGGCGCGCGCCAGCTGCCATCGACATGGTTGCGTCGACGGGGTTGACTCTTCCATCGGTGGGTACATAAAAACCGGCTAACACATCATTCGTCTCAGCCAATGGAAACAGCGCGCCTACTTCGCTTGGCGAGATTTCCTGCACATCGATGCCGCAGTATCGATTGAACGCCGAGACCCTTCTGTACTCTTCGAGTCTGCCTTCGTCTGAAGCGAGTTCAATGAAACCAACTGGCTTGAAGCCCGTTGCCAGACCAGTTTCTTGTTCGAGATTGGCATACAAGTCGCGCGTGTACGTGCGCAGCTCGGTCGAGGTTGTAGACGTTGAACCAAATGTGATCATGAGTCCGGCTGCGTGCCACGTTGTGCCTGAAGTGAGCTGGTCGCGCTCGACAAGCACGGTGTCTTTCCATCCGAGGTGTCCGAGGTGATAGGCGATTGACGTACCGATAATTCCGCCACCGATGATCACTACTCGCGCACGCGAAGGAATTGTCGTCATCGGAAAATTCTAGACGTGGAGAACGGCGATGGGGATATTGGAGAGTAGTACTGTGCAGAACGAATTGAGCAAGTTAGTCGTGCAGTGACCCGTCGGGCATTGTTGCGCCAGTAAGTTCTGCGCCGGTCATGTTTGCGCCTGTCAACACAGCGTTGGTCAAGTTGGCTCCGGTGAGATCGGCATGCGAGAGATCGGCATGATCAAGCACAGCACCAGTCAGGTTGCAAAAGATCATGTGCGTGTGTCGCAAATATGAATTGTGTAAGTTTGCTCCAGTCAGGTCGGCTTCAGAAAGATCTGCTTCCGACAAATCGGCGTGATCAAGAATTGCACTTGTGAGATTTGAGCTAGAAAGATCGGCTTCAAAAAGATTTGCAAGTGTGAGGTTGGCACTCGTGAGGTTTGCACCTGAAAGCTCAGCACCTTTGAGATATGCGTGCTTCAAGTTCGCTTTTTGTAGATCGGCACCGCTTTCGATCTTGTAGCCATTGACGTTCATGTACGGACTGTAGTACCGATTGGTGTTGTGGTCATTGGTCTCAGTAAGGGTCGTGCAAACACAGCGCAACCGACCATGACTACGGCAAAAATAATGAATGGGCCACGCAACCCCATGTAGCGTGCAGCGATGCCGCCAAAAGCCGCACCGAAAGGTACGACGCCCCAAGACACCGTGCGAAATGCTGCATTCATGCGGCCAAGCATGCGTGCGGGTGTGAGTTGTTGGCGCAAGGTGGTGTTGACGATCATCCACAGACCGTTTCCAACACCGAGCAGGATATAACTGGCGATTGCCACATATCGGCTGGACGTGAACGCGATACCGATAGACGAGACGGCCCATACCCAAAGTGCGAAGGTGATTGTTCCCGACGACTCAAAGCGATTAGATAATGGACCTACAAGAAATCGACTTGCGACCGTGCCTAATGCAGCACCAACTGAGAGTGCAGTAAAGGTTATTTTGCCGCTGTGGAGCAGATCGGATGTATACAAAACGAGTAGTGCAGCGGCCGCGAAGTAAAAGAAATTGAGAATGGTGAGAATTGCCGTGAGCCTGCGCAGTACAGGGTTGTCACGAAGAAACCGAAGGCCGTCGAGCATGTCGTCGCGCAAACGCGTAGTAGGCGATTCAACTCCGTGCACGTTGGGTATTGCCTTTATGAGTGCAGCCGAACCAGCAAAGGTGATTGCGTCGGCAGCGAATGGAAGAGCCGACGCGGTATTGAAAAGAATGACACCAAGCGATGGGCCCACAAATTGAGCACTCGTAACCTGAGCGCTAGTAAATCTCGCATTAGCAGTCATCAATTGGTCTGGCTCTATGAGATCGGGCAATAGTCCTTGCGCGCAATTGGTGTGCAATGTTTCGCAGATGCCGAGTGTGAATGCACTGACATACAAGACCCAAATGTTGGTGTGATCAGTGACAATGGTGGCTGCGAGCGTGGCAACGATGGCACAACGGGTGATGTCGGCACCGATCATAAGTCGGCGGCGATCCATTCGGTCCGAAATGGCACCGGTGAAAAGTGAGAACAACAACCACGGAAGTTTGGTGGCAATGGTGATGCCCGAGATGAGGACTGGGTCTCTAGTGAGTAGAGCAGCAAGCAGAGGGAACGCTGTGAGAAACATTCCATCGCCGGTGCACGACGACGTCACTGAAAAGATGAGTAATCGAAAATCTTTGCCAAGTGAGCGTTGTTGACGTGACACCAGCTAGTTCGTACCTGTTGTTAGCCAACAACGAGTACGAGCAAGGTTTTGCCTGTGGTATGGCTCTCCACGTCATACTGTCCTGCTTGATCTACGACGAGGCTGATGACGCCTGGCTCACCCTTTTTTGCCTCGGCGCCAACGTCATATCCATGCAAGTGATAGTCCTGGTCGTCATTCGTGTCGGTGAGTGTGATCGTAACTGCTGAACCAAGTGCAACTTTGACAACTCGCTCGCCAGCAAGGGTGTCGTAGTCATCTGTACCCACAATCACGTTGATACTGATGCTTCCGTCTGCGTTTACAACTGCATCAGTTGGGGATACGACTGTCGAAGTCGTTGTATCCATCACTGCTTCGTCTTCCGAAGTCATTGTTGTGTCGCTAGCGGAACCTGACGACGAGCCACAAGCAGTAAGGGTGAGAGCGAAGAGAGACGAAATAACGATGAGTTTGCGCACTGCAACATGGTATCATCCTTGAAATTTTTTGACCGTCTAGTGTCTTTGTGAGAGGCACAACATGACAATCAGCGAAGTTGAAGGCGATCAATTTAAACGAGTGCTCGGATTGCCACAGGTCACTGCAAGCGGCGTTGCGATCATCATCGGTGCGGGTATTTATGTGTTACTTGGTCCTGCCTCGCAGGCTGCAGGTGCTCAAGTTTGGATGTCGTTTGTGCTGTCATCGGCATTGTGTGCACTGACGGCATTCAGTTACATGGAATTGTCATCAATGTTTCCAAAAGCGGCTTCCGAACATGAGTTTGCTCGACAGGCTTTTCCGCGATGGATTGGCGCAACCGTTGGTTGGTCGATGGCAATTGCTCTTGTCGTTGCTTCGGCAACAGTGGCGCTTGGTTTTTCGCGCTACTTGCGAGAGTTCGTAAACGTTGATTCGCGGGTTTCGGCCATTGTCATCATCATGATGATGTCGGTCATTTCGATGCTCGGAATGCAAAGAGCTGTCTGGGTGATTGTGGGATTAGGCCTTATTGAGGTTGGTGGGTTGGTGTGGGTTTGTATCGTTGGTTTGCCGTATTTGGGCAACGTCAACTTGGTCAGCAACGTAGCCATTGGTGGAGTATTCAACGGGGCGGCATTGGTGTTTTTTGCTTTTATCGGTTTTGACGAAGTCATCACATTGGCCGAAGAGACACGCAATTCGCATAAAACCGTGCCGCGCGCATTGTTGCTGTCACTAGTAATTTCCACCGTCTTATATGTTGGCGTCTCGATTGTTGCCACGAGTGTGCTCGGTGTAGAGGCTTTGTCAAATTCGACAAAGCCCCTCGCGGATCTCATCCTGATCACTAATGGTAAAACTGCTTCGTCAGCGATGGCGCTCGTTGCGTTGATCAGCACTGCATCGACAGTTTTGCTTGCACTGACTTCCGCTTCTCGAATGTTGTACGGAACTGCCAGTTCTGGCGATCTTCCGCGTCGATTTGCGGCTGTATATAAACGAAGGGTGCCGCTTTTCTCGCTTGTCGTGAGTGCAGGGGGGGCTTCGCTGCTTGTATTGCTTGAAGATATTTCTCTATTAGCAGAAGCTACCGACGTGATCATCTATGCAATGTTTATTATTGTCAACCTCGTAGTACTGATTTTGCGACGAACCAAGCCTGATCTCCATCGACCATTCGCGGTTAAAGGGCAAGTGCGGGGTGTCCCCGTGTTGCCGATCCTTGGACTTTTTGCGACATTATCGATGGCAATTCATATTGATCTGCGGGCCGCAATGCTTGCTGCTCTGATCATGGTGATTGGAACCGCAGTGCACTTGGTCTCTATTCGTCGCTGAACTTCGATGTGTCGTAACCTACGGGCATGAGTTCTCGTGTTGCAGTAATTACCGGTGGTGCGCAAGGCATAGGCAAACAAACAGCCCATTTGCTCAATGAACTGGGTTGGTCGCTGGTGTTGCTCGACCTGCAGGCAGTCGACGTGTCGCTATATACAAACGCTCATAGCGACGCATTGTCGCTCGTGGGCGACATTACGAGCGAGGCGTTTGTGCAGTCGGCAGTTGACGCAACGATAAAGCGGTTTGGTCGCGTAGATGCTCTCGTCAATAACGCTGGAATCTCGTGCATCAGTGCGGCACTCGAGACGCCTGCAGATGTGTATCGCAAAGTGATCGAAGTCAATCTTGTTGCACCGTTTTTGCTTGCAAAGGCATTTGGCAAGGTGATGGTGGACGCGGGTGGTGGTGCCGTTGTCAATGTTGCATCAGTTGCGGGCATGCAGGGTGTTGCCGACAGGTCTGCATACAACGCGAGCAAACACGGGCTCATTGGCCTTACGCGCACGCTTGCGGTCGAGTGGGGAGCGAAGGGTGTTCGTGTAAACGCGGTGTGCCCCGGCTGGGTCAAGACCGAGATGGATCACAAAGATCAAGCAGGCGGTAGCTATTCGGACGAGGACATCACTAATCATGTGCCAATGGGCCGCTTTGCTCGACCCGAAGACATTGCTCAAGCGATTGCATGGTTGTGCGATGCGAGCAAGTCGGGTTTTGTCAATGGCATTTCGTTGCCGGTTGACGGTGGCTGGACGGCTGATGGTTCGTGGCAGTCATTGCGACTTCGTCACCGTGATGCCTAACAATAAGATTTACCAAACAAGGGGGATGCCATGAGCGGCAGATTTGAAAATGGTTTTGAAGGACGAGTTGCAGTAGTTACCGGTGGCGGCACCGGCATGGGCCGTGAGATGGTATTGCAGCTGACTGCAGATGGTTGCGATGTTGCAGCGTGCGATATCAGTGAAGAGAACTTGGCAGAGACTGCCGCATTGTGCGCTGCAGCTGGCAACAAGGGTCAGCTGATTACGCATTTCGCCGATGTCTCCGTTGAATCTGATGTGTTGGCATTTCGCGATGTAGTTGCACGCTGGCGCCAACATGTCAATCTGTTGTTTAACAACGCAGGGATTGCTCAGGGCTACAGCTTTGTGACAGGCGATCGCGCCGATTGGGACAAGACGTTTGCAGTGTGTTGGTTTGGTGTTTATTACAACACACGGGCATTTCTTGACTTACTGATTGGGGCACCGGTTGCACACATCATCAACACCAGTTCAATCAACGGGTTTTGGGCATCGATTGGGCCTGCTCGTTCGCACACTGCATACAGTGCGGCCAAGTTTGCAGTAAAGGGTTTTACTGAGGCGTTGATGACCGACTTGCGACTGAATGCACCTCATGTGCATGCGTCGGTGGTTATGCCCGGGCACATCGGTACGTCGATCATTCTGAATGCCAACAAGATTTTCGGACGCGAACCAAAGGAGATGGACGCAGCGCAGTTGGTGATCGAACGTGAGCGTCTGACCAAGTTTGGTCTCGACGTCAGCGCAGCAAGCGACGAAGACCTGCGTGTTGGCTTGCAAGCTCTCGCAGAGGGATTTAGGGATCAGGCTCCGATGACAGCCAAGGATGCAACTGCTGTGATTTTGGAAGCGGTGCGTCGTGACAAGTGGCGAATCTTGGTAGGGGATGACGCGCATGTTTTGGATGAGATGGTGCGTCAAGACCCACAAGGTGCGTACTCCATAGAGTTTTTCGACAAACTCAACGAACGCGGCATTTTGAGTGGTCTTACTGGCGGGCTTGCGGCTCAACCACCTGAGACACCATAATCATTCACTACTTCCAGCGCGACTAGTGTTGAACCCAACCACGAAAGAGGACACCATGGCTAACAAAGAACAAAAGAGCAACTCAAACAACAAAAAAGAAGCAAAGTTGTCGTTGAAGGAAAAGCGTTTGAAGAAGGCTGAAAAAAAGAAGTCCTAATTCGCCGTTTTTACCCGACCAAACTTGCTATCTAGCCCTGCAGGCGGGCAGCGAGCATGGCTGCAATTTCGGGAGGCATAAAATTATTTTCCGTAGTTGTGTCTGCTTCAACAAGT
>CAXNIQ010000054.1:0-7694 GCA_964202465.1 Ilumatobacteraceae bacterium | reverse complement strand
CATAATGACTTTGTTTCCAAATCCAAGTTCGTTGTTGCCCCATCGTGCACCATTTTTGTTTGTCGACGCGATCACCGAACTGACGCCTGGCATTTCTGCATCAGCAATCTGGACCCTCACTGGAAACGAAACGTTTTTTGAAGGTCACTTTCCAGGTCGACCTACATTGCCGGGCGTGTTGATGTGTGAGGCCATAGCTCAAACGGGTGCGCTAGCAATTGTGAGCGACCCGAAGTTTGCGGGCAAGCTTCCGCTTTTTGGCGGATTAGACGGCGCGCGATTTAGGCGACAAGTTGTTCCCGGCGACACACTGGAATTATCTGCGACCATCAGTCGGATGTCGGCTCGTGCCGGCAAGGGTTCTGGTATTGCGCGTGTGAACGGCGAGATTGCGTGTGAGTGCGAATTGCTGTTTGTTGTCGTTTAAATATTTGCTTGAGTTCGACGTTTCTTAAATCTCAAGAGAGAAACAGCAGACACTACGCAAGCAAACACAAGCATCAATAGCGGGATGTGTGCTGATAGGGAATTCGTCAAATGTCCAAGTTTCGGAATAACAAACGCCACAAGCTGAACACGTTGTTGCGGAAGATATTCTTACTCACCATCAGACACCTTGTTTGCATCGCCTTTCGTAGTGATGAAAATCGAGAAGTCATTTTGGTGTCGAATATCAGTAATCCTGTGCATCTGCTTTTGTAACGTTTGCTCGTTCAAGAGGACTATCACTTCCCCCACATGCAGGTCGGAAAATTCCACTACCCTCGAGATTATGGCGTCACCAACTTCGATTTTGGGCTCCATGCTTTGAGAATCCGCTATTTCGAATCTGGCTCCCACTGCGGAAACGCTCAAGAACGGGATAGCAACCAGGAGCAATGCAAGAACGTAGACAGGACGACTATTTTTAAGTGATATCCGCATCGATTCTTTGCTTGGCACTTCTTCTTCCTTTCGCATCGTGATCAAAAATCTGAGGTTAACTATTTTCACTTGGACAATTAGGACTAAGTCTGGACAAACTAGGAATTGCTGAAAAGTGCGCCAGCTTGTTTTCGATTTGTTACGTGAAGTTTTGCAAACATCGATACGGCATCTTGGCGAATTGTCGATTCGCTGTATCCGAGGTTGATCGAGCATTCTTTGTTCGATAGTCCCTTCGACATCATCTCTTGAATGAGTCTTTCGCGGTCGGTAAGAGGGAGTCCTCTTAATGTCCCTTTTGATGAGTTTTTGATAGCAGGTGAGTTCCGATCTCTTTTAAATTGTGTGGCAATAAATGACACAATGAGTTCCAGTATTGCGACCTGATTTGGAGTGCTCTCGCGTTCTTTGCAAGCAATGACCAAGCATCCAATCACTGACCCCAATAACACAATTGGTACTGCGATCACTGTCTGAATCAGTTCAAAATTGGGCAAAGAGATCATTTCTGGAAATTCAGCACCGAGTTGTTTATTGCTCGCAATCCACAGGGTTTTCTCAAGGATTATTGCAGCGCCAACGGGCGAGTTTTGATCTAATGGAAAGACTAAATGTTTCGCTCTTGGCCCAAGATGTGGTCCGAAGGACCCTGTGGCTTCACAAGTAGATTCTTGCGATACTTCGAAAATTGCATTTTCGCAAACCTCGTTTGAAAAGAGTCCCATTCCAAGAACCTGGCAGATGCCGTCCGGGGTGATGAGATCTGACTGCAAAAGCATTGAAAATTTCAAAAGCCGTTTTAATGCGTGTAACTCATGAGCATTTGGCACAACACATTCCTATTACGCCAGAAGAAATCCATGTTATTTCATGGTTTGAGTATCACTAGTGGGATTGGTCTCTCAGCCGGCGTATGGCGAAACAACGACTGAGCCGTTATGACCACCGAAACCAAAATTATTGGAAATTGTCGGGCCAGGCACCCATGGTCGTGGCTCGCCGAGCACAACATCAATTGACATCTCGGGATCGACAACTGATGTGCCGCGAGTAGGTGGGATGAGTTTCTTTTCGAACGACAACAACACGGCTGCCAACTCGAGTGCGCCAGCAGCGCCGAGGGGGTGACCAGTCACACCCTTAATAGAAACAACAGGCGGGCCATTGTTGCCAAACACTGCTGCGATGGCCTGAGACTCGGCTTTATCGTTGAGCGGGGTGCTGGTGCCATGTGCGTTGATCTGTTTGATGTCGCTTGGTTTTAGGTCGGCATCCTCGAGTGCGAGCTGCATACAGCGAGTAGCCCCAACGCCACCAGGCGAAGGTGCAGTGATGTGGTACGCGTCGGCGTTGCTCGCAGCGCCCATTATCTCGCCAAGAATTGTGGCGCCGCGTGCAACCGCGAGATCAAGACGTTCGAGAACAAAAATTGCGGCGCCTTCGCCCTGAATAAAGCCATCGCGTGTTTCGTCGAATGGTTTTGACACAAAGGTTGAAGACAGTGCGGTCATATTGGTGAAGCCGGCCAGTGCAGTAATAGTCGCAGCCGACTCGGTGCCGCCAGTGACGACAGCATCGCAGCGACCCCAAGCAATGAGGCGAGCAGCGTTGCCAATGGCGTGAGTAGATGCTGCACACGCTGTGCAAACCGTTTCGGTTGGGCCTTGAAAGCCGTAACGCATCGAAATTGCGGCACCCGAGGCATTCGACATCATCATCGGTACAAGAAACGGCGAAACACGTCGTTCGCCTTTTTCCATGCGCACTTCTACTTGTCCTTCAAGTGTGCGCAAGCCGCCGATGCCAGTACCCAAAATTGTGCCGATGCGTTCGCGGTTGTAGGGGAGATCACCCGATTGCGTCATCGCTTCGCCTGCTGCTGCAAGAGCAAATTGCTCGCAACGGTCTGCGCGACGAGATTCTTTGGAGTTTTCGAAATATGGAGAAGGATCCCAATCTGCAAACTCAATCGAGTTGGCACCGGTGAAACCAGGGCCGAGTAGACCTCTCCAGAAAAGTTCTTTACCAATGCCACAGGGGGCAACAACTCCATAGCCCGTGATCGCTACGCGATGGCCTGCCCCCTGCATGACTCGTTGCGCTTTTCGCGCTTACTTCACTTTGGATGTAACGAGATCGAATGCTTTGCCGATGGTGTCGACACCTTCGAGGTCGGATTCTGGTACTTCAATACCAAACTCTTCTTCAAGAGCCATGACCAACTCGACGAGGTCGAGTGAGTCCGCGTCGAGATCGTCGGAGAAATGTGCTGTCAGAACGATTTTGGAGGCGTCGACAGAGAGAACCTCGACTGCGCATTTTGTGAATCGGTCAAAAAGTTGCTGGTCCATATTGTTGCTCCTGGCTCTGTGTTATCGGACTTGTAAAAACACAGGATACTACGAAAGGACTTTGACTGAAGGATTAGTGACTTGTGCCTAGTGACCCATGCCAAGTCCGCCGTCAACGGGGATAATTGCCCCCGTTATATATGCGGCAGCAGGGCTTGCAAGAAAGGTGACAACGCCTGCTATTTCATCAACCGTTGCGGTTCTGCCCAGTGGCACTGCGTCGGTGATTTGTTGCATTTGCTTTTCGCTGAGTGCTGACGTCATCTCGGTATCTACTGGCCCAGGCGCAACGACATTGACGGTGATGCTGCGCGACCCAAGTTCGCGAGCAAGTGAGCGGCTCAAACCAACAAGACCAGCTTTGGATGCTGCATAATTTGCTTGACCTGCTGAGCCCAGCATGCCAACAACGCTGGAGATCAGAATGATGCGTCCTGAACGCGCGCGCAGCATTCCTTGTGTTGCGCGCTTGCATACCCGAAACGCCGCAGTGAGGTTGGCGTCGAGCACACTTGCAAAGTCGTCTTCGCTCATGCGCAAGATCAGTGTGTCTTTGGTAATGCCAGCATTGGATACCAATACTTGAACCGGGCCGAAGTGAGCTTCAACAGCATCAAAGGCCGCATTGACCTGGTCGGTGTCGGTGACGTCACACTTGACTGCAAAAAACTCTGATGCAGGAGGCGACGAGTTGTAAGTAACGGCAACGCGGTCGCCAAGCGCGGCGAAATGGCGAGCGCACGCGAGACCGATACCTTTGGAGCCACCAGTAATCAAAACGACTCGAGATGTTGTATCTGTCATGTTAATTTCCAGACCATCGCAAGATTGCGCTTGCCGCTGTCATACCTGCGCCAAATCCTACGAGCAACACCAAATCTCCCTCTTTGAGACGACCTTTGTCGGCTGCGTCGAACAGGGCTAGAGGTATGGATGCGGAAGAAGTGTTGCCAGTTTCATGTAAGACGATTGCTGTTTTGTCCATTGGTACGCCGAGGCGCTCACAAGCAGCAGAGATGATGCGCGTGTTTGCCTGATGGGGCACCACCAGTGCCAATTGGTCGGCAGTAACACCGGCGATGGTCATTGATTTTTTCGCTGAGTCGACCATGATGCGCACGGCTCGTCGAAACACTTCTTTGCCGTCCATCTTGAGAAAACCACCGACTTCGGCGTACAGCAAATCTTCGGCAGAACCGTCAGCATCCAAATCCCACGCAAGAAATTGACCAGGCCCATCAACGGCTTCGAGTACACATGCACCAGAACCATCGGCAAACAAAATTGCTGTTCCGCGATCTGTCCAGTCAGTTATGCGAGAGAGTGTGTCGGTGCCAATCACCAACACTTTTTTTGCGCCCATTGCAATAAGTCCGTGGGCATTAACAAGTGCATACACAAATCCTGAGCATGCTGCGTTGATGTCATACGCACCACACTTCAGCCCAAGTTGATGCTGAACGCTTGCCGATGTTGCTGGGACAGTACGGTCAGGGGTTGTTGTGGCCAACACCAGCGCATCAATCTCGAGTGGGTCAATATTTGCCATCTGCATTGCTAGACGACCACTTTGCACTGACAGGCTCGAAGTGCTGCCACCAATGTGCCGTTGATGGATACCTGTGCGTTCACGAATCCATTCGTCGTTGGTGTCTAGTGTCTGAGAAAGATCATTATTTGTGACAATCTTTTCGGGTAGCGCACGACCCCAGCCAGTAATGACAGCACCGCGAGCACTCAGGGGAATGTGTGGCATTGCGGTTTACTCTAATGCGATCTGAGCCAAGCAATTGGCTGATGAGCCGTTAGCCGTTCGCCGTCTACGGCGATGAAATTTTGCAACATGCCTGCAAATGGTGATCGCACCTCGGTGTCGCCAACATGCCCAAGCACTAGCCCAACTTCAATTGCAGTGTTGTTCGCAATCGTCTGTATTTTTGTGAATACCCCAGCCGATGGGCTGACCACAAGACGCTCGATGGCAAAAAGATGTTCGCCCTCGTGAGTTGGTGTCGTAAGCGGTGTTGCAGCTGCGGAAAACACGTTCATCCACTCGATGAGTGCATCGAGGTCGTCGGGAGTTGCAACGCTGATCGTCCTGGCATCTTCAAGCGTCCGCTTGGCCATACCGGTAAGCACGCCACCTGGTCCGAGTTCGATAAAGCCACGAACACCCTGTTCACTCAATGCAAGCAAACAATGTTTCCATCGCACGGGAGACGACAACTGCGCTGAAAGTAGTGACGCCCACTCTGCACCCTGATCGTGTGCTTGGGCGTCGACATTGGAGATGACTGGAACCTCTATGTCGCGTGGCTTAGCCAATGCGATTGCATCGCGCAATCGGTCGCGTGCGCTCGCCATGTAGGGAGTGTGAAAAGCGCCAGATACTGGAAGCGACATCACACGTTTGGCACCGAGTGCTTTTGCCTGTGCTGATGCCTTAGCAACTCCGTCTACAGAGCCTGCGATCACTACTTGACCAGGGGCATTGAAATTAGCAACCCACACATCTGCATCGGCAAGACGACATGCAACCTCAACTTGTTCGTCATCGAGTCCGAGCACTGCAGCCATCGTGCCTGGTTGAGAGATGCCAGCCTCATGCATTGCCGACGAACGCTCGGCTACGAGCGTTAAGCCGTCATCAAATCGAAGTGCGCCGGTGGCAACAAGTGCGGTGTATTCGCCAAGGCTGTGCCCAGCGCAAAAACTAGGCTCGATGCCAAGACGCTCGACTGCATCGAGAACCATGAGCGACATAACAAACGTGGTGAGCTGTGCATTACGAGTATCTTTCAGCGATTCGGCATCGGCTTGTAAAAGAAGTGCCGCAACATCGCGACCCACGACGTCTGACGCTTCGGCCACGAGCTCCCAACTCTCGTGGTCGACCCATGGCGCACCCATGCCGGGGCGTTGAGATCCTTGACCTGGAAATGTGAATGCGAGCATGGACCCCGTTGATCTCAATTTCTCTGATTACTCTCAAAAGAACACAATCCGTACAGCGTAGAACTTGTTATGGGTCGGTACGATGTTTCCTCGCAGTAAGCCAAATACACAATGTCTTCACTCGGGCCCGAGTGGCGGAATGGCAGACGCGACGGACTCAAAATCCGTTGTCTGAAAGGGCGTGTGGGTTCGACTCCCACCTCGGGCACCAACATCATGGACACACCTACACTCAACGACGTGCCGAACAAGGGTATGAACAGCCGGTTGACTGAGCGGCGTTTGCGTCGTGGCACGCAAACCTTGTCGACATTGCGCAACGAGCTCAGTGTTGTTGACGAACAATTGCAACACTTTTCTGATGAAGCACATGATTTGCAAATTCGTGCATTGGTCTCTGAAACCCCTCTTGCCGATGCCGAATCTGTCGAAGCGTTGCGCCATCTGCAGGCTATGAAAAAGCACCGCGATCACTTGCGGGCATCAATCGCCGATTTGGAATTACAGCAAGATCAATTACTCGACAAACTTGGTCGATAGATCGCGAACACTATGAATATGACTCGACCGAGTACGCGCATCGTGATTGCTGAAGATGAAGCAATTATTCGGCTCGATCTGCGAGAGACATTAGAAGAAGAGGGTTACGAGGTAGTTGCCGACACTGGCCGTGGCGACACCGCGATCGAACTAGTGCGACAGCATCGTCCTGATGTTGCAATTTTCGACATCAAGATGCCTGGGCTTGACGGCCTCGATGCCGCACGTGTAGTGAGCGCTGAAAAATTGTGTCCCGTTGTGATGTTGACCGCTTTTAGTCAACGCGAAGTAATTGAGCAGGCTCGCGATGCAGGAGCGCTTGCGTATTTGGTCAAACCATTTCAGAAGACCGATCTTGTTCCTGCTATCGAATTGGCGATAGGTCGTTTTCTTGAAATGAAAACGTTGAGTGGTGAGCGTGATGCCCTTGGTGAACAGTTGGAACTGCGCAAACTGCTAGATCGCGCAAAGGGATTGTTGATTGACAAATTTTCAATGACTGAGCATGGCGCATTTGAGTTCATTCAGAAGAGCGCAATGTCGACGCGTTCCAAAATGGTTGATGTTGCAAATCAGATCCTGAGCGGACACATCACTCCCTAGTTGTCGGTTATCGTCGTGACATGAACAAGGTAGGCATCTCATGCAACTGATGGTGCTCGACGGCAACTCATTGGCTTATCGGGCGTTCTTTGCCCTGCCGACAGACATGAGAACAGCTAGCGGGCAAGTGACCAACTCGGTGTACGGGTTTTGTTCAATGCTGTTGACGCTGATCAAAGATCACAATCCAGATGGTGTAATCGTGGTCTTCGATCGCAAGGAACCGACGTTTAGGCACGTGGCTGCACCCGAATACAAGGCTCAACGTGAAGCGCAGCCCGACATCTTGTATCAACAGATGGACATCATCAAGCAGATGCT
>CAXNIQ010000053.1:0-7852 GCA_964202465.1 Ilumatobacteraceae bacterium | reverse complement strand
TGCTCGTAACTTTCGACGAAGGCTCACGTATCTTGCGCACCATGGTGGAGCAAGGCATTGGACCAAAAGTCAAGAAGGTCTACGGTTGTGACGGCAACATGGGTAACGCACTCGGCGAGAACTTTGACGCTGGTAAGTAACCAATAGTTTTCAGAACTATAAGAAGGGCCCCGAGCGAAAGCTCGGGGCCTTTTCGTATCTCCGAGCGAAAGCTCGGGGCCTTTTATTTCCCTGACTAAGTTCAGCCCCCGGTGGCTTTGGCGAGGGTTCCCAAGTACAGCCTGATTACATTTGGGTCCTCGAGCAATGTTCGACCCGTTCCCGTGTATGCGTTACGACCCTGATCAAGTACATATCCCCTGTCAACAACTTGCAAACAACGACGAGCATTCTGCTCGACCATCAAGATTGCAATTCCTTCAGCATTGATTCGCTTGCATTGAATGAATACTTCATCTTGTAATACTGGAGATAACCCGGCCGAAGGCTCATCAAGTAGCAACAGCTTCGGCTCCATCATCAGTGCTCGACCCATTGCAACCATCTGGCGTTCTCCGCCCGATAGCGAACCAGCCTTTTGTGATGCGCGCTCACCGAGTCTTGGAAACAATGTGGTCACGTAGTCAAAACGCTCGTTAAACACTTCCGGCTTGATGAAGCAACCCATCTCCAAGTTTTCTGCAACGGTCAGGCTCTGAAACACGTTTTGTGTTTGCGGAACATAGCCCACACCGCGCTCGACGAGTTGGTGAGCCTGAAGGCCGGTGATGTTCTCGCCCAAAAACTTTGATGTTCCAGATCGAACAGCACATTGTCCAAGAATTGCTTTGAGCACCGTTGACTTGCCGGCTCCGTTGGGCCCAATGACGCCCACAAACTCGCCTTTGCCTACCTCGATGTTGCAACCATTCAAGATGTTGACTTCAGGAATATATCCAGCCACTAGTTCTTCGACGACAAGAACGCGATCATCACTCATGATTTGTCCTCCATCAACGACTTACCTTGGTGACTCCCCAAATACGCCTCGATCACTGCAGGATTGGAGGAGATTTGTTCAGGTGTTCCCTCGGCGATCACTCGACCTTCGGCCATCACAATCACCCAGTCGGATACATCGTTGACCATGTCCATGTCGTGCTCAACAAACAACACCGTCATGCCATCGTCACGAAGCCCACGAATGTGCTCAAGCAAACTTTGTTTGAGTGCAGGATTAACACCTGCCATTGGTTCGTCAAGCATCACCAAACGTGGGTTGGTCATCAGCGCGCGCGCCATTTCGAGAAGCTTGCGTTGACCACCAGACAATGTTCCGGCGTATTCACTGCGCATGTGGTCGAGCTTAAATCGCTTCAGCAACTCATCGGCACGCTGCTCGATGATCTGCTCTTGCTTGCGCCAACGAAATGGCAGTAAGCCATTCCACCACTTTTCACCGACCTGATGTGTTGCACCCAGTTTCATATTTTCAATGACCGACATCTTGGTCAGGCTCTTTGTCAACTGAAAGGTGCGAATCATTCCCATTGCTGCAGTCTTATGAGCAACAATCTTCTCCATGCTTCGACCATCAAATCGCCATTCGCCTGTGTCTGGAGTATCGAAGCCAGTAAGCAAATTAAACAGTGTCGTCTTTCCGGCACCGTTGGGTCCGATCAACGCAGTGATTGACCCACGTTGTACTTCAATGTGCTCAACATCAACGGCAACAACACCACCAAAATGCTTTTGAATTTTGTCAGCGAGCAAAATTGGGTCGGGTTTTGGCGCTCCCGGCGTTGGCGCGACGGTTGTTAACGCAGCAACGGCTCGAGCCTGTGCATCGGAGAGTTTGTTCTCAGCGGGCATCTAGTGCCATCTCTTTGCGGTTCCCAAAAATACCCTGCGGACGAAATGTCATTAACAGCATCAATCCAACACCGATCAACATGTAGTTGATTGCTCCTACCTGGATCTTTTGCATCACTGTCACACCAAATATCTTGAGCGGTTCATCTTTGGTTAATTCACGCAAGAAGTTGTCGCTGAACACGAAAATTCCCCAGAAGAGCATTGATCCGACGATCGACCCAGAAACTTTTGCAACCCCACCAAGCACGAGTGCGGTCAAGATATAGAACGTCACATCTCGGCTGTAGTTGTCTGGCTGCACAGATCCTCGGTCGAGTGCAAAAACCACTCCACTAAACATGCCAATGAGTCCACCGATCATCAGCGATTGCATTTTGTAGCTGTACACACTTTTGCCAAGACTTCGTACGGCGTCTTCGTCTTCACGAATTGCTTTTATAACTCGTCCCCAAGGGCTGCGCATCAGCATGTATACGAGCGTTGCAAAGATCGCCACAAGTGCCCAACCAACTAACAGCGTCCACACGGTGTACCCGCTGTATTGAAGTGGCCAAATTCCATACTGCGCGCCGGGATCAAACGGGCTGAGTTCACGAAACTGCAAGCTAAAGCCATTGATGCCGTCACTTCCACCAAAATATTGTTTGAAGCGCACTGAACGCACGATCAATCGCACCATCTCCGCCAATGCAATTGTCACAATTGCCAAGTAGTCAGCACGCAATCTCAGAGTTGGAATACCAACCAGCAATGCCAACACGATGACGAAAGCCATTCCGATAGGCAATCCCCACCACATTCCAATCCCAAAATATTTGGATGTCATACCGACTCCGTAGGCGCCGCACGCCATGAATGCGGCTTGTCCAAAGTTGAGCAAACCGGTATAGCCAAACTGCACGTTGAGACCAATTGCCGCGAGTGCGAAATATGCAGCGTCAACGCCAGTCAATGCTTTGCAGGTGTTTTGAATAATATTTATCCAGTCCATGCGTCAACCAACCCTCTGTTTGCGGCCAAGTATTCCCTGTGGCCTCACTACCAACACGATGATCAGGATCAACAGCGCAGGCGCATTCTTCAATTCTGATGGCACAACTAGTGAAGCCATCTCGACGAAAATACCGACCAAAACACCGCCAACCAATGCACCGAATGCCGAACCAAGACCGCCTAGCGTGATCGCAGCAAACATCAAAAACACCAGTCGCGAGCCCATCTCGAAACCGACCTGCTCGTCGAGTCCACGAAATATTCCGCCAAGTGCTGCAAGTGCACCACCCGCAAACCAAACGATACGAATGATGCGTTGTGTATCTATGCCAGTCGAAGATGCCAAGGTTGGATTATCGGAGACAGCACGAATCGCTTTTCCTGTGCGGGATTTTTGAACAAACAGTGCAACCGCCACGAGTACTAAGAGAGAAAGAATTGCGGTGGTCAAGTCTCGTGGTGTGATCGAGGTTGGACCAAGACGCATTACCGTTTGCTGACTGTAATCATTGAGCGGTTTCGTGCGACCTCCAAATTGATACAGGTACATGTTGCGCAACACGATTGACAAGCCAACAGAGACGACCAATTGTGAAATGAGACCAACACCACGTCGTCGCAGCTTGCCAAAAATAAACACGTTCAATGCGAGCCCAAACAAACCGCCGAGCGCCACAACGATCGGAGCAGAGATCAAGAGCGGAATACCCATCGTTACGTTCAGCAAAAACGCCATCAAACCGCCAAAGGTCACCATTTCTCCGTGCGCAAAATTGGTTAGCCCGGTTGTGCCAAAAATAAGCGAGAGACCAACTGCGCACATTGCTATGACCAAGCCAAGTCGAAGGCCGTCCGCGCCACGTTGGATCATTCGGCTGAGCAGCGATTGTGTTGATGTATTCGACGAGCCCGTGAAGAACGTCGCGCGCTTTACTGAGGTCGTGAAGTCTTCCTTATTGACGAGCGAGACTGCTTTGGCCGAATCAATCATCGTGAAGCCATTGGGCAAGGTCGCAGTATCCAACGTCACGATGTAGTTGTCACGCGCAGGAATGGGAAACGAAATTAACCCTGCATCATCGGTAACTCCTGTACCGATGATGACTCCTGCAGGGGTCGTCACCGTGATCGTGACACCTGCGACCGGCTGTTTCTGCGAGACGCCAGCATCAACAGTTTGGTTTTGCACTGACGCAATGATCGACAAACCTTCTTCTGCGGAAGCTGCGTTAGCCCCAGAGCCGAAAAGTACAAGAAATCCGGCGACAACGGCAAAAGCTCGAACAAGGCGAAGTGTCCGCTTTCCGGCATTAGCAACTACCACAAACGTTTCTCCCCCAGATCAAGTTCCTCAAGTCAATCACAAATGAGCCACTATCGGGCACTCAAAGCCGTACAGCAATCCACAGCCGAAGAACACTGATCCATACGGCAACTGCGAATGCCAAATGGACAGCGACCAATTGCGCAGGCACTCCAGAAAAGTATTGAAGATAACCCACACCCCCCTGTGCCACTGCCACAAAAAGAAATACCTCCAACTTCGCCCTCAGCCTCACCCATTCAGCGGTGTTTTTACGAATCTGGACAAGAAAGATCAAGGTTGCAGCGATACACAACAAAGCTGTTGCGCTATGCAGCCGAGTGATTGACCTCAAATCAAGTGTCAGTCGAATCGCCTTTTCGTCTCCTGCATGAGGGCCAGTGCCAGTGACCAATGTGCCCAAAATAATGGCGAGACCACATAGACCAAGCATGAGATCTGCGAACTGCTTCGTCGACTGACGAGTTGGCGCCGATGGATCGCTTGACCCAGTTCGGCTCTTGACGACTGTTGCACCAGCGTGCTCAACCAAAAACACAGCCGTAGTCACGAGTCCCAGCGAAACCAAAAAGTGCGCCATATTCGACCACGGGTTGAGGCCCGTCCAGACAACGATTGCGCCAAGGACGATTTGGGCAAGCACACCCGCCACAAGACCACTCGATAGCCAAACCAGTGATCGCTTGCGCGGAACAACAAGCAGTGACCCAAGAACTGCTGCGATCACAGCAGCACTCACTACGCCTGTGAAGAGTCTGTTGATCTGCTCAATCGCGGCATGACCACTTGAAACATCAACGAACTTGGTGCTGCTACACCCTGGCCAATCAACACATCCGAGACCTGATCCGGTGAGGCGTACCAAGGCACCACTGACGATGATGATGCACAAGAACGCCAGCGCGATTCGTGAGATGACCAAAAAGGACTTTTGGGAGAGCTGTCTCGTTGGCACTACTGCACTGTACTCAGGGGTCCATCATCCCTAAGAACCCACTATTGGTGGTCTTCAACCCACAACAATCCTAAAAATCCCACTCTTAGTGGCTATCTAGTTATTTTCTGTGGGTTTTTACTCAAGTTTTCTCCATTCTGACCGATCCCTAATGCGGAACTCACACCGCAAGCAAGTCAAGGGAGCACGACATGAACGGATCAATTTTTCGCAAGGCAATTGCCATCGGTGTGCTGTCGAGCACATTCGGCATCGTCAGCATCGCACTGAGCACCAACTCTGCCTCGGCCTCGCCCGTTGTCACGGCATCGCTCGTGCAACTTCCAAAATTTGGCGACAATGGTCCAGAAGTAGTGCGTCTACAGCAGGCGATCACCGCTCGCGGTTTCACCATCAAGGGTGGAGTTACCGGTACATACTCTGAGGCAACTCGCTCCGCACTCAAGTCATTACAAAGAGTTGCAGGCTTTAAGGCAAGTGGCACGCTCGACGAAAAAACTGCGAAGTTCCTCGGTCTCGTCGATGTTGTTGCACTGAACACAACTTCGTTGCCTGCTGTTGGTGCAAGTGGTGACGCTGTTTGGTCGGTACAACAAGCACTCATTAATGGCGGATTTGTTGTCAAGGGTGGAGCCGATGGCAAATTTGGTCTCGCCACAACAATTGCGCTTGGCAAGTTTCAAGCTGCAAAAGGATTGTCAGTGACAAAAGTTGTTGATGAAGCAACCGCAGTTGCGCTTGGTATGTTGCAGGCGCCAAAGCCAGTAGTTGTTGCGTCGGTAAAGACTGTCGTTGCCGCTCAGGCCCCAAGTTCTGCTTATCCGAAACTCGGCGATCGTAGTGAAATCGTAAAAGCTATTCAAACCGTGTTGATTCAGGATGTCATCGGACTTGTTGGTGGTGCAGACGGTCGCTTTGGTAAAGGAACTGCAGCCGCAATTGCCGAGTATCAGCGTCGACGTGGACTTGGCATCACAGGCTCGATGGACGACGCCACCAATTCTGCAATGTTTGCAGCTCCTGTTGTTGTCGCTCCGGCTGCACCAGTCGCAACAGCACCGACAAACTCGTCAATCACGTTTGAGACATTGCCAGCACGTGGACAATCTGGAGAAGCAGTTCGCTCGCTTCAGAATGCACTGCTGGCAAATGGCACAGAAGTGAAGGGTGGCGCAGATGGCGTATTCGGTGTTGCAACAACTGTTGCGATTTCGAATTTTCAAGCATCACGTGGACTTAATCAAACAAGTGTGCTCGACGTCAATACAGCAGTTGCACTTGCACTCATCCCAAGCCTCGAATCACTCGGTTTGCCAACTTTGCAAGTGTTTCCAATGCAAGGTCGCTGTGGTTTCACCGATACCTGGGGTCAGTCGCGCTCCGAAGGTCGTTCACATGAAGGTACTGACGTGATGGGTGCTCGCGGATTGGCTTTGTACGCCACGAATGACGGCGTCATCAGCAGGGTTTCAACAGGTGGTCGTTTGGGCGGCAACGCAATCTACGTAAAGATTCCTAACGGAACTTACTTTTATTACGCCCACCTCGACAGCTTTGCACCCGGCATGGCTGCAGGAGTTCCTGTTCGCGCTGGACAGATCATCGGCTATGTCGGATCAACTGGTGATACCGGTACTCCACACTTGCACTTCGAAGTTCACCCTTTTGGTGGCGCAGCAGTCAACCCATACGCAATTCTCAAGGCAGCAGATGCTTGCAACGTTACGGACGTGCTCCCACAACCGTAATGCGCAATGCACGCAGTCTTTGAAGGGTGAGACGGTGACGATGTGAGAACCATCATCGTCTCACCCAAATACGTTCTAGTTCTTCTTTATCTCGTTCGATCAACAAGCGGTAGATGTTCGAGATCGCTCAAGTTTTCTAAACTGAACGTATAGCCGTCGCCAAGTTTGATGGCTTTGATGGTGGTCATTGACGCGTGACCAATCACGAAACGCTCCCACTCCCAAGGAGTTGGATCGAGCCCGAGTAGATGACAAATAATCACGCTGTTGGTGCCAGCGTGCGCAACAAAAACAAAACTTGTAGTCGGATCATCGATGTCCCAAACTGGCAACGTTGTCTCTTGACGCCGAACACCATTGCGAGCCAAGAAATCGGTGCATCCGGCTCTGATTCGCGCAACGAAATCGCTCACCGCTTCCCCGCCGGTGAGCCCGTTCCAGCGCTCTGTAGCACTGTTCATTGTTTCATCGTTGTACGCCTTAATGGTGACTTCGGCAGGTTGTCCATGCCAAGCGGGCTCGCGAATCTCTTCTAGCCACGGCTCAACAACCTGTGGTCTGTCATGGTGCTTGAGCAATGGGGCGGCGGTTTGACATGCTCTGAGCAGTGGGCTGACAAACACGTGATCGAAACGATCATCCTTGAGACGCTCACCAAGTACATCGGCTTGGCGAAAACCCAATGTTGAAAGAGGCGGATTGACAATGCTCAGACCATCTTTCACCCATTCTGGTTGGGCATGTCTGATGAGAACGAATTCCATAAGCCACAATCTAGTTGCTGTTACGGAATGGTTGTGGTTACGACCCCAGTGTTCACATTGCATTTCACAAATGTGGAGGTAACCAAATCGTCGTATGCCGCATCTGACAACGTTCCATTTTCAATTATTTTATCCGAAAGAATCCTGCCGGCACACAATGCCTGTTCGGTCGTCAGAGTGAGGCCAACTTGCTCAGCAACGAAATACACATATG
>CAXNIQ010000052.1:0-8162 GCA_964202465.1 Ilumatobacteraceae bacterium | reverse complement strand
AAATTCCAAGCGGTATCCCAATTTCTGGAATCGCTGGCGACCAACAAGCAGCACTGTTTGGACAGGCCTGTTTCGAAATCGGAAGTAGCAAAAACACATACGGCACAGGCAGTTTTGTATTGATGAACGTTGGCACAACCTGCCCACCACCAATCGACGGCATGCTCACCACCGTGGCGTGGGATCTTGGTTCTGGCAAACCGACATATGCACTTGAAGGATCAATCTTTGTCACTGGCAGTGCTGTTCAATGGCTTCGCGATGGCATCAACATCATCGACAATGCATCCGATGTAGGGCCACTCGCAGCATCGGTTCCCGATAGTGGCGGAGTGGTCATCGTTCCAGCATTCACCGGACTTGGTAGCCCGTGGTGGGACCCACACGCGAGAGGCATCATCTGCGGTATTACACGCGGTACCAATCGCGCACATTTTGCACGGGCCGTTGTGCAGTCAATGGCATTTCAAACGCGCGATGTAGTTGAGGCAATGGTTCGCGCAACTGGCGTACCCCTTGTTGACATGCGTGTCGATGGAGGTGCTGCAGTGATGGACATGATGCTGCAAATGCAAGCCGATCAACTTGGTGTCAGCGTTGTGCGACCACAAGATCTTGAAACTACTTCGCTTGGTGCTGCATACCTCGCAGGATTAGCAGAGCGAGTCTGGCCTTCATTGCAGTCAATCAGCAATTCGTGGCAACTGGATTGCACGTTTATACCCAGTCCAAGCGCCACCACCGAAAGCGACTACTCAAACTGGAAACGGGCTGTAGAACGCAGTCGTAATTGGTCGTAAGAGATTTCATTTGTTTGTGACAGCCGCGTGTATTCGAGTCGAGATGCGCTCTGCCATCATCACCACGGGCAAATGAGTGTTGCCAGTCGGCAAATCGGGAAAGATTGAAGCGTCACACACCCATACTCCGTGATAGCCAATAATTTTGCCGTTGGTGTCAACCACCGCTTGTTCATCGGTCACCGCACCCATTTTGCTTGAGCACCCAATGTGTGAATACGAACCAACGTTGGCGATCAACCACTTTTGCAATTGATCACTACTCATGCCTACCAACACCGACAAAGGTGTACCTGCATCATCACACGTCACGGCTTCAGTAATTGCCGAAAACGCCGGTTGATGAACCATGTCGATCAACATCGATGTCGCTTCTTGCATTGCCAACACATCGCGTTCATCACTCAACATGTTCAATCCAACACTCAAAGCATTTGTTGCATTGTCAAGCGTGATGCTCCCCTTCGAGCGAACCCTCATCAAGGCACCAAACATCGCTCCAAAATGTGGCTCTTGTGACCCAACATGATTGAGTGGCAACAAATGAATATTACCGATCTCGTCACCGCTTGCAGTTGTTGATGTCGACCTCAACAGTGCCGATACTGCAAATTGGGCGACACTCGGTTTGTTGAGTGCAAGAGTAAACGAAACTGCTGGGTGATCCTTTACTCCACGGCCAATACCATCTCGCTGAATCTTTGAGCGCAACAATATTTGTGGCGTAGCAATTGCACCCGCACACACCACCACGACATCGGCGTCAACGTCGTCTCCGTTCACCAATTGCACACCCACCACGTGAGATCCATTCACAAGAAGTCGATCAACAGTCGCGTCACCCCGAATCTCCAGGTTGGCTCTCGATCTCGCTGGCTCCAGATAGACGTCGTTTACTGATGCGCGCCGACCACCAGCGCATGTCAGCGACACCGACCCAGCACCACGAGCGTAAAGTGGCGCCATGCTCATGTCATCTCGGCGTGCAAATCCCATGTCAATTGCCGCATCAACAAGTGCTCGATCTACATTTCCCCACTCTGACTGCAGTGTTGTGTGCATCGGTATTGGCAGGCTTGCAAATACTGGAGCAACATCGCTCCACGACCAGCCATCGCATCCCAAATCGCGAGCCCATCTGTCATAATCGTTTGCCATTCCCCACATACCAACCATTGCATTTACACTCGAGCTGCCACCTGTGCCCATGCCCCTCACATATTCACTGACGTCTTGAACAACTGTGCGCTGCACTGGTATTCGCAATTTACGACTCGATACATCAAGGGCATCAACAAAGTTTGTGCTCACAATGCCTTCGTCTTCCTGTGCAGAGGTGACGTCAGGTCCCGACTCCAGCAACAGCACATCGATACCTGGGTCTTGCGACAAACGTGCTGCAATGACGGCTCCAGCAGAACCTGCACCCACGACTAAAACTCTTGGTCGTTTAGATTGCGGTTTAGGTTGGCGGTGAAGTGCCATGAGTATGTCCCTAGGTTATAGCGCGCACACTCAATCAATATTTGTGGCGACAGGCAAACCTTGTAGATGTGCATGATCGTTGTAGCGCATCAACATCCAGTGATCGGCTCGAATTTCCACCAACTCAGTCAATGAACAGTTCTTGGTTTGCATCTCAAAAGCACCCGTTTGCGGAGTCTTGAGGTGTCGTCGGATCACTGCGTCCACCACGCCAGCGTGACACGCCACAACAATTGTCTTTTCGTAATGCTCTTTCACCACTTTGTCAAATGCAGTCGCCACTCGTAAATGAAATTGCGCGATCGTCTCGCCACCAGGAAAAAACACGGCGTTGGGATCACCACCCCAATTGGGTCTCCCATACTTGGCTATAAAATCCACATACGTCATTCCGTCACATTGCGGACCAGGATCGTGTTCGCCAAACCCAGCCTCAACATTGATCTCAAGACCCGCAAATGCTGGCGCAATTATCTGTGCGGTTTGTAGCGCTCGCGGATACGCACTCGAATACAACACATCAGGCCGTATCTCTCCTGTCGATTCAAGGCGCTTGCGCAAGGCTGCAGCCTGAATCTCACCCAATTGACTCAAGCCTGTACACGAACGAGGTCCACCAAGAATCCTTTTCACCATTACCACCGATTCGCCGTGACGAACCAAAATGATCCGAGTCAGGCTCACGCGAGTTTTTCAACGAATGCTTCAAGTTGTCGCAGGTTTCGACACTCGTAAACACCATCAGTAAAACTTCCGTATTCGCCGACAATTGAGTCGCCGGTGTTCCAATAACTTCTCGGCTCTGGATTGAGCCAGTACACATGTCGACCACGCTTTTGCATTTCCTTGATCACCCACGACGATGCTGCGTGATAGTTGTTGCGTGCATCGCCCAAGAGCAAGATCGTCGTCTTCGGATTGATGTCTTTGCCATATCGTTCCCAAAACACTTCGAATGCATGGCCGTAGTCGCTGTGCCCATCAACCCAGACCACGTCTGCTTCGGTGTTCACTCGATGAATGGCGTCGCTGATATCAACATTCGACTTGAAGTAGTCGGTCACTTCGTCTATTCCATCGATAAAAACGAATGAACGCACCTTCGAGAACTGACCCTGAATTGCGTACACCAACATCAATGTAAACCGAGCAAACGCCGCAACGCTTCCAGAAATATCTGCCACCACCATCAGTTCGGGTTTCGATGGGCGCGGATACTTGAATTTCGGATCTGCCGGAACACCGCCATAGCTCAGTGAGTGACGCACAGTGGATCGAAAATCGAGCGGACCACGACGTCCATGTCGGCGCTTGCGCGCAAGTTTTGCCGCCAACTTGCGAGTCAGTGGTTGTAGTGCTTTTTTCAAACTCTGCATCTCTTCTTTGTTGGCATGCATAAATTCGACATCTTCTGGCAGTGGCTTACGCAATGTCTTAGCCATTGCCTCGGCGCCTCTGTCGGCCACCAAGCGCCTGCGAATTTCTGCTTCTACTTCTTGCTTAAATTGCTCGATCCGACTTTCAAATTCGTCTTTTTCCAATCGTTCTTCGAGCTTTGTCAGTTCTTGTGCTGCCTGCTCACGGTTTGCTTCCATCAATTTGTCAAGCATGTTGTCTAGGTCAAGATTGCGCAGAGTTCGATACAGGTAATACGTACCACCAACTGGTCTGCCGGGCTCCATTCCTGCAAAACGTTGTACCGACTGCCGAGCCAGTGCACGCATCATTGCTTGATCACCATTCATCAACGCTTGCATCAACATTTGGGCAATCTCTTCAGGAGTAAGTGAGTCCATTCCGCCGCCACTTCCGGCTGCACCATCGCCCTGCAACTGCGCCTCTTGTTCCTCTCGCCACAGCTCTGCTTCGGCGTCGCTCAAGTCACTGGGAATTTGATGCTCTGGTCCGCGCAACGAAAAATAGACCTCAAATATTGTCTCAAATGCTCGCCAATGCGAATTGCTCTTGACAAGCGTTGCTGCCAACGCATACTTGAACGCTTGACGATCCTCAATAGGGATCTCCTTGACGGCTTCCATCGCATCCAAGTTCTCCGTCAAACTGACGGGCAAACCTGCTTTTCGTAATTCGGCGATGAAACCCGACATCAAATCGAGCAACGTCATATTTGGTCCTTACTTGTCGACCGACAGCTCCTTGGCTGCCTTCGTGATGTCGGTCTGATACTTGAGCAAGATATGCAAAGTGTCTTTCGCTTCTTGTGCATCGATGTTTTCAATTCCCATCAACATCAAAGTGCGTGCCCAGTCAAGGGTTTCACTCACCGATGGAGCCTTCTTTAAGTCCAACTGACGAATGCTTCGAACAATGCGAGCAATCTGATCGGCCAAGTTTTGCGTGATGTCAGGAACCTTGGTCATGACGATTTCTTTCTCACGCTCCATGTCTGGATAATCAACGTGCAAGAACAGACAACGACGCTTCAACGCTTCCGAGAGTTCACGCGTGTTATTGGACGTGAGGAACACCATCGGAATCTGCTTGGCAACAATCGTTCCCAATTCGGGGATCGACACTTGGTATTCGGAAAGAATTTCAAGCAGAAGTGCCTCAGTCTCGATTTCGACGCGGTCGACTTCGTCGATCAGCAGCACTACTGGGTCTGGGCTACTAATCGCCTCGAGCAATGGTCGAGTGAGCAAAAATTCTTCGCTGAAGATGTCGTCGTGCACTTGCGACCACGAGTCACTTGTTTTGTCTGCCTGAATGCGCAGCAACTGCTTCTTATAGTTCCATTCGTAGAGTGCCTTCGATTCGTCCAATCCTTCGTAACACTGCAAACGAATCAGGCGAGCGTTGAGCATTTCGGCAACACTCTTTGCCAACTGTGTTTTTCCCGTTCCCGCAGGCCCTTCCACCAAAATTGGCTTGCCAAGTCGTTGGGCAAGAAACACCACTCCGGCAATGCCATCATCAGCCAAATAGTGGACTTTTTTTAGTCCGTCACGGACCTGTTCTACAGACTCAAAGCGATTTTCCATTTGAGCAACCCTAGCGTTTGAACGCCTCTGCATTCCTGTTAGACGATCTACGATGTGTACACATGCCTGGTCTTGGTCGATCCAATCTCGTAGTTGCCACAGGTACTGCTCTCTCTCGCATCACTGGTCTTGCCCGAATCATCGTCTTTGGGGTGATTATCGGACAGACCGCACTTGCCGACGCATTCGATGCCGCCAACAATTCGCCAAACTCCATCTACGAACTACTCATCGGTGGCGTGCTGGCTGCAAGCCTTGTGCCGTTGTTCACCTCGCTGCTCAATAGCGACTACGACATCAGAGTCGACATTACTGATGTTCCTCAGCGTGGCACCGACGCGATCATCAGCGTCTCACTCATTGCGTTGACTGTGATCACCATTGCAGCAGTTGTTGCATCACCCGTCATTTTTCACCTCTTTTCGTTTCACCCTGCGCCAGGCATCGATGCCGAGGTCTTTCGTCGCGCCGGCACTGCACTCACTCGCATTTTTGTTGTTCAAATATTTTTCTATGGTGTGAGTGCATTGTGTTCCGCCTTGCTCAATGCCCGACGAAGATTCTTTGCTGCAGCATGGTCTCCTGCTGTAGCCAACATCATTGCCATCATCTTTTTGTCATCAATTCATTTCAACGGCAATTTCTCTTCGGGCAATACTCAACCACAAATTGTTGATGTCTTGAGCGGGTCGAAGTTGATGTGGCAACTCGGTCTCAGCACAACAGTCGGCATCGCAGTCATGGCGCTCATTCAAGTCATTGCAGTGAAACGAAGTGCGATTCCATTTTCGTTTTCACCACATTTTTCTCACCCTGCAGTTCGCAAACTGATTCAGCTTTCACTGTGGACATTTGGCTATGTAGTTGCCAATCAAATCGCATTGGTTGTCATCAAAAATCTTGCATCCCCTGGCAGCGGTTTGGTTGATGCATATTCCAAAGCATTCGTTCTGTTTCAGCTACCGCACGGTTTACTTGCGGTCTCTATCGCCACAACATTTCTTCCCGATCTTGCTCGACTTGCCACCAACAACGACCACCACGCATTTACCGAGCGCATGACACGTGGTGTCACACTGACCGCGCTGTTCACGATTCCTGCTTCGTTTGGTTTGTTTGTTTTGTCAAAGCCCATCGTCGGGCTCGTGCTTCAGCACGGCAATTTCTCTCCACTGGCCACACACAACACCGCTCGAGCATTGACGGGCCTTGCGCTCGGTCTCACTGGTTTTTCTGTTTACCTTTTTGTGCTGCGTGGTTTTTATGCCCAGCACAATACCCGCACACCATTTCTTATTAACCTTGGCGAAAACGCGATCAACATCGTGCTTGCCATTGTCCTCGTCGATCGCTTTGACGTGCTCGGCCTTGGCCTTTCTTTTTCCATTGCCTACATCGTGAGCGCCGTCATTGCACTCGTCGTACTCAGCTCCACTACTCACTCGGCCAGGCTCGACAGACTGGTCTACGACATCCTGCGCATCACTGCTGCCGGTGCCGCAATGGCACTTGCCGTGTGGCTTGCTACCAACTCGGTTGGCTCATCAGCCGGAGCAGGTGCTTTGGTGCGCGTATCACTTGGAGTTGTAGTGGGCGCAACCACATACATCGGCATGCTCGCGCTACTTGGCGAACCCCACCTGCGCAACTATTGGTCGACGAGAACAACCAAGTCGTCGCGGTGAACAAGCTCGGCCACAACACCATCGGGTAGCTCGGCACTCTTGCGACCAGCAGCAGCACTTGCGTGCACTGCACTCACGCTGACCATTCCACGCGCAAAAGTCACTCCTCGCAGATCCTGAATCTCAACGGTGTCGCCTTCCACGAAATCTCCGTGCACCTCAGCAACGCCTGCATGCAACAATGAAGTGTGGCGTTCAATCAACGCTTGCTTCGCGCCAGCATCCACCACAATTACGCCGCTCTGTTGTGCAGCAAATGCAATCCACAACTTGCGTGCCGAGAGGTTTCGATTGTGTGGCAAAAATTGTGTGCCGGCTCCGGGTGTTTGTGCAAGTGCATGCACCACCACATCTTGCTTGGTCGCATCAGCTATTACCGTGCGCACTCCGGACCACGATGCAATTCGCGCTGCAGACAATTTGGACGACATGCCGCCGCTACCCCGCGCGGTGCCACTCGCACTCGCGCGCACCGACAATAGCGGATCATCAGCAGCGACTTGCTCAATAAACGTTGCGGATGCATCCACACTTGGGTCGGCAGTAAAGAGCCCAGCAATGTCGGTCAACAACACCAACACGTCGGCATTAATGCTGTGTGCAACGAGTGCAGCAATTCGGTCGTTGTCGCCAAAACGAATTTCGTCGCTTGCAATTGCATCGTTTTCGTTAATGATTGGCACGCAACCCAACTCGAGCAATCGCACAAGTGTTTGGCGTGCATGCAGATACTGGGTGCGATCGATGAAGTCATTTGGCACAAGTAGCACCTGTGCTCCAACCAAACCGTGCGTAGCCAAATGTTCGTTGTACTTGTTCATCAACTGACTCTGCCCTACGGCGGCCAGCGCTTGCAGCGTTTGCGTATCGGTTGGACGATGTGCGAGACCAAGTGCTCCAACACCGCCAGCGATAGCACCCGATGTTACGACAATGACTTCGTTGCCTTCATTGCGCACAGTTGCCACTTGCTCACACAACGCACGAATTGCTTCGTTCTTGATAGCGCCACGCTCGTCAGTGACTGATGATGTTCCAATCTTTACAACGATTCGCATCTCTACGTCTCCGGTGTGTACTCGAAACTAAAGGCCCCAATATGCACAACTGCTCCATCACTTGCTCCGGCTCGCGACAATAGACGTGCCACGCCCAGTCGCTTCAGTCGTTCATCAATGTAATTAAGTGCG
>CAXNIQ010000051.1:0-8222 GCA_964202465.1 Ilumatobacteraceae bacterium | reverse complement strand
GCAAACCACATTTGACGAATATGTCATTGGTGATATCAGGCGAAACTTGGATGAGTGTGGAATACCGGTTGAGTGCTCAAAGGGTGAGGCTGGTCGCGGTCAACACGAAGTGAACTTGCGATATGCCGATGCACTCGAGATGGCAGATCGCAATCTGATCTACAAGTCGGCGGCAAAAGAGATCGCTGCGTCACACGGTCGTTCGGTGAGCTTCATGGCAAAGTGGAATGCTTCTGAGACTGGTTCGTCGTGCCATGTGCATTCAAGCCTGTGGACGCAAGACGGAACACCTGCATTTGCTAGCAGCAGCACATCGACGGAAATGCCAGAACCTTTCCAGCATTATTTGGCTGGCTTGTTGGCAACGGCTCGTGACTTCAGTTTGTTGTGGGCTCCAACCGTAAACAGCTATCGCCGTTTTCAACCTGGTTCATGGGCACCGACTGCAATCGCATGGGGATCAGACAATCGCACACTCGGCATGAGAGTCGTCGGTCATGGCGCGGGCGCACGTGTTGAATGCCGCACTCCCGGATCAGACGCCAACAGTTATCTCGCCTTTGCTGGCACGCTCGCTGGTGGTATGTACGGCATCCGACACAAGATTGCGCTTGAACCCGCCTTTGAGGGCAACGGTTATGAAGCAACCAATGTGCCGCGTATTCCAAGCACGTTGCTTGAGGCAATCCAATGTTGGGAGAGCAGTTCGGTTGCTCTTGAATGCTTTGGACCAGACGTACACGGCCATATTCTTTCGCACGCCAAGGCCGAATGGGCTGCTTTTAATCGGCATGTCACCGACTGGGAACTGACTCGTTATTTTGAACGCTCGTAGAAACGAAGGAGAACCACATGGCTCGCTTGCAAGGTAAGACAACGATTATTACTGGTGCGGCAAGCGGGCTCGGTCGCGTGGCAGCACAAATGTTTGCCGCAGAGGGATCTCGAGTCGTTGTGGCAGATGTGGTCGATGGCAATGAAACCGTCGATGAAATCAATCGCCTTGGCGGACAAGCCGCGTTTGTTCAGTGCGACGTGACCGATGAAGAGTCATGGAAACACACGATTGATTTTGCGATCAAAAAATTTGGCTCAGTAGATGTGCTCTATAACAATGCTGGCGTGATGATCGGCGACGATGACGATCCAGTGTCGACTTCTGTTGACACCTATCAGCGCACGATGGACATCAATGTCAAAGGTGTGTTGCTCGGCTGCAAGTACGCAATTCCAACCATGCTCGAGCAAGGTAAAGGCTCGATTATTAACGTCGCATCGTTTGTTGCTCACATGGGTGCTGCTACTCCGCAAGTTGCCTACACCGCATCAAAAGGCGCAGTCTTGGCAATGACTCGAGAGATCGCTGTCATCTATGCGCGCAAGGGCATTCGCGCTAACGCACTGTGTCCTGGCCCTGTGATGACACCATTATTGGCGGCGTTTCTGAGCGATGATGCAAAACGTAATCGTCGTCTCGTGCACATTCCAATGGGTCGCTTTGGCGAACCAACCGAGATCGCTCATGGGGCATTATTTCTCGCATCCGATGAATCATCGTGGATGACCGGTCAATCACTCATCATCGATGGTGGTATTACGGCGGCTTACGTTACACCCGAATAAAATTGGATAAAAAATGGGTAAACATTGAATCAATTTTGGCGAGGTGCGAGTAGGGCTCCTTCTAGGGTAAATGCTATGAAATCATCGAAAATTATTGACCCTATTCGCTCACTACTTGACTGGTCATTAGACCTTGTGCGGGCTTTTAAGTCCACTGCGGTCGTAATCGCAATCATGGCACTTGCGTTCGTTGGCATCAGCGTGCTCATCGGTATGCCGCCATTTGCTTATGTTGTCATTATCGGCTTCATCGCTACACCCACCGCGTGGTACATCGTGCGAGCGCAACGAGCAAGCACAACAAGTGCATCCAAACTCACCAACATGCGCTTACTCACGGTTATTTTCGCAGCGTCGCTTGGCACCATGGTGGTGATTCAGGCAATTCCGTATGGTCGTTCGCATTCCAATCCGCCAATCACGGGTGAGCCACAGTGGGCAACGCCGCGCACACGCGAGCTCATGGTGCGGGCATGTTTTGGGTGTCACTCAAATGAAGTTGAGTATCCGTCGTATGCGAGCGTTGCACCTATTTCATGGGTGGTTGCTGCACACGTCTCTGAGGGTAGGGAAAAGGTGAATTACTCAGAATTCGACAGCCGCCAACGTGGTGCCGATGAAACGGTTGAAGTTGTGAAAGAGGGATCAATGCCGCCTGCTTCTTACACGCGGTTTGGTCGGCATCCAGAAGCAAATCTGACCAATGCCGAGCTGCAAGAGCTACTTGTTGGCCTTCGAGCCACACCCGGCTTATCGGGAGATTGAACTTCAACTTGCATTGTGGCTGATTTGGCGATACCCTAGGGGGTATGTGCAGACAAACAACATGTAGAAGGTGCGGCAAGGCAGACTGGGCGGGATGTGGAGCTCATGTTGAGCAAGTTTTAGGAGGTATTCCACACAGCGAGAGGTGTCATTGCAGTGACTCTGAAAAGTCCTCAACTGCATCCTCATCAAAGTTTTTCTCTAAACTGTTTAAGAAATAGGAGTTTTTTATGGCAACCATCAATCTCACACTCGACACTTTTGAAGATGCCGTCATGGGCGATGGCATCACGTTTGTTGACTTTTGGGCAGAGTGGTGCGGCCCATGCAAGATGTTCGGTCCCATTTTTGAAAAGGCATCTGCTGCCCATCCCGATATTCGATTTGCAAAAGTTGATACCGAGGCCGAACAGCAGTTGGGTGGATCGCTCGGCATTCAATCCATTCCGACGATCATGGCTTTTCGCGATGGAGTACTACTTTTTTCTCAACCGGGTGCTCTGCCAGCAGCTTCACTCGATCAATTGATTGCATCCATTCGTGAAGTCGACATGAACGATGTGCGAAAGCAAATTGCCGAACAAGAAAGTGCGTCCGACAATACATAGTCGAAACATCTCCAAATGAATCACCTCACCGCTGCCGAAATGATTGCAATTAAGCGCGACGGAGGTGCACTAAACCGACAGATGATCGAAGATATTGTGCTTGGAATTACCGATGGCTCATTGAGCGATGCACAGGTTGGTGCATTTGCAATGGCTGTGCGCATTCGCGGCATGAATATTGACGAGACAGTGTTGCTTACTGATGCGATGCGTCGAAGTGGCACCAGTATTTCGTGGCATCTCGACGGACCAGTTGTTGATAAGCACTCAACAGGCGGCGTTGGCGACACGGTCAGTCTGATGCTTGCACCGATGTTGGCTGCATGCGGGGCATTTGTGCCGATGATCTCGGGTCGCGGGCTCGGTCATACCGGTGGCACCACCGACAAAATGGAATCAATACCCGGCTACATCACTTCGCCAACCGATGATCGATTTCACGAGATTGTACGCACCGTTGGTTGCGCAATTATCGGACAAACAAACGATCTCGCACCAGCAGATCGACGCCTGTACTCAATCCGAGACGTCACTGGCACCGTCGAGAGTATTCCTCTGATCTGCTCATCGATACTTTCTAAAAAACTTGCGAGTGGCACCAACGTCTTGGCAATGAATGTGACTACGGGTGGTGGCGCATTTATGTCAAACCTGCAAGATGCTCGTGAGTTGGCAAAGACGATCACCGACGTTGCCCGTGGCGCAGGCGTTAAGTGCCATTCGCTTGTAACAGATATGGATCAACCATTGGGAAGCGCAGCGGGCAATGCGCTCGAAGTTCGGTATGCAATCGATTTTTTGCAGGGCGCTCGAGAAGATCGCATGCACCAAGTCGTGATGGCACTTGGTGCCATGTTGCTTGTCGATTCTCGTCTTGCTAGCGACACGGCAACCGCGGAAATTGCGCTCGAAAAGTCACTCTCGTCTGGCCATGCCCTCGAAAAGTTTGCACAAATGGTGAGTGCATTGGGTGGACCGACAGATTTTGTTGACTCACCCGAAAAGTATTTAGTCAAAGCACCTGTTGTACGAAATGTCACCGCCAATCGGTCTGGATGGGTGAGTGCGGTCGGGGCTAAAGAGATTGGTATGGCAGTTGTTGTTCTGGGCGGAGGACGAACTCAGCCTGGCGCACCAGTCGACTGGCGAGTCGGTGTTACTCAACTTGCCAGTGTCGGCAACAAAGTTGAGCCTTCAACAGTGATTGCTCATGTGCACGCTGCAAATGAAGTCGCAGCCGATATTGCCGAGAGCCGAATTCGTGCGGCTATATCGGTGAGCGAAACTTCGGTTGCGCCGCGACCGGTATTGATAGGCGACTAACGCACCTACCCGTTTTTGTGGTCTTCAAACCATTCGCGCGCGGCGGCCAAGATCTGTGGTTCGGTGAGTGCCGGCACATTGATGTCAAGCGCAGCAACAACTCTCTCTGCAGTTTTCGGATGATGGCGCTCAAGAAACTGAATCACCTTGAGCATCGAATTGGATTTACCTTTGCCGTGTCCGACGAGCAAAATCTGGCCTGCAGGTGCGATAGCCGTTGCAATACCTTCGAGGTATGGCACTTCAAATCGATTTGACTCGTGACCGTGATTTGCCTGGGCCTGGCGCACATGGTGATGCACATGCTCCAAACTTGGTCGAGCCACAATCTCTGGCTTATCGCCGCGGAGCGCATCGGTGGCCCAAATGCGCGTTTCATCGTGAGTGATTGCTGCAACTATAAGTTTTCCGGTGATGTCCATAACTTTCCTTGTTCAGAGCGGCACAATGACTGCTGGGCACTTTGCATGGTGTGCGATCTGCTCGGCAACCGAGCCGATCAGCAATCCAAGAAATCCACCGTGCCCACGTCGACCAACCACGACCATGTCGGCAGTGCTAGCAGCATCAAGTAAGTGTTGAGATGCGCTTCCTTGCTCAACAGATGTTGTGACTGACGTGTCTCCTACAAGGCTCGCCACAGTTTCCATGACATGTTTCAGAAGGTCCTGTGCTGCAGCCGCAAGGTCATCAAAAGGAGCGAAGATCGCAATTCCCATTGGGTCGATGACCTGCGGAATATTCCACACATGTACAACATGAACAGCAGCACTGTGTCGTTTTGCCTCGCGTAGCGCCCAGGTCAGTGCATGTATTGAACTTTGCGACCCGTCGATTCCGACGACAATCTTGCGAACGGTGTTCATGATCAACCTCTATCTTTCTGCCATGGTCATCATATGACTGTCGTGTCAATTAAGTGCCATCAGTGGTTACAGTCAACGCTCTGAACATGAATTTAAATGCTCCGGTGATGTGGATTGATAGGTTGCCCTATCTCACAACAGAGTCACACAAATATTCGCATGGTCACGTCTTAATTTTTGGTGGTTATCCGATGGCCGGTGCGGCACGTCTTGCTGCACGAGCAGCAATGCGAATGGGTTGTGGCATGGTCACCATCGCAGTTGACCCGCTCGCAATTGATGCGTATGCCCCGACAATGGAATGTGCGATTGTTCATCCTCTTTCAGACACTGATCCCATCAGCGACATCATCAGCGATCGCAAAATTTCGGCGATTCTTATTGGTCCAGGTTTTGGTGTGTCAGACCTCACGCGAAGTCGAGTACTCGAGGTGTTGCAGTGCGGCGTTGCGGTTGTTCTAGATGCCGACGCTCTCACGAGTTTTTCGCATGATCCGCAGAAACTTTTTGGATCCATTAATGGTCCTTGCATCATCACGCCTCATGAAGGCGAATTTTCTCGGCTATTCGACCTGGATGGTCCAAAATCAGAACGGGCCAAGCAAGCCGCACATATTTCGCATTCCACAGTCGTGTTAAAAGGTTCGTCAACGGTTATCGCATCGACCGAGGGATCACTCATTGTCAATGCAAACGCACCGGCCTCGCTGGCAACTGCTGGCACAGGAGATGTCCTTGCGGGGATGATCGTCAGCTTGGTTGCTCAGGGAATGGCATCGTTTGATGCTGCTGTCGCCGCAACTTGGATTCATGCTGAGGCTGCACGCAAGTTTGGCATCGGGCTCATTGCCCAAGATTTGCCAGATTTACTTCCCACGGTGTTACGTGAGTTGCACGCGGGCAAATAGTTCAGCGAAGCGCAAAGAACTTATGCAACAACGGCACGAAGTGCTCGAGTGGCTCTGATTTGTAGTCGGCATCAAACGACACCTGATCATATTTCGCACAAAACTCTTCAGTGAGTGCGTAATGCTCGTGATCTCGGTATTCGTCTCGAGCATTCTTGTCAAGACCAATGTGGTGCCAAAAGTAGTAGCCCTGAAAGATCCCGTGATGCGCAACCATCCAATGGTTGGCTTGTGAAACGAATGGTTTCAGCACTGCTGCTGCGATGGCCTCGTGATTGTCTGGGGCCAAACTGTCGCCAATGTCGTGCACGAGAGCGCACACTACATATTCTTCGTCGCGGCCATCCCACTGGGCGCGGGTAGCAGTTTGCAAACTGTGTTCGAGCCGGTCGATTGGGTAGCCCAGAAATTCGCCTCGCAACATCTCGAGTTGCTCGATAACTCTGTCGGCGACACGACCCTGCACGACTTTGTATTGCTCGGTTAAGTCGTCCCAATCTTGTTTAGTCGATTCGGAAAACGAGCGAAATGTAGCTCTTCGTGGTTTGATGCCTGAAGCCATGGCTTACTTCTTGATCGCATGAACGATTGAAATCGAATGAGTTGTGGTGCCTGCATGTCGATGAGTTGCAAGCTCGCGATAGTCGGGTGAGTTCCACCACGCCATACACGCTGCTTCGGATTCGAACTGAATAACCACTGTTCGGCCCACGGCCGAGGAACCTTCAAGCACGGTTACGTTGTCGTCGTACGTGACGAACGTTCCGTTGTGAGCCTTGAGAATAGGGAAGAACCCCTTCTCATACACGCGGTATTTATCGGCATCGGTAATGGTGAAGTGGGCAATGAAGTGCACTGGTGATTCGCTCATTGGTTCTAAGTCCTTGTCCACTAGGTTTTCTTCGTGCAGGTGAATCGTATATCGCCAGCCCTCGGCGGGCTCGTGTCAGGTGTTGACCTTTGTCGGCCTATTTCTGATGATCTGCGTGATGCAATTTCGGCAAGTCTTGTCGAGCATCAGGTCTTATTTTTTGAGGATCAGCCGCTCACTCCTGTGCAGCACCGAGATTTTGCTTTGAGGTTCGGAGAGCTACATATTCATCCCATCTATCCCAATACGGGCGACGTCAAAGAAATAATTGTGCTCGATACAAACGACAAGAATCCACCAGATAGTGATGAGTGGCATACAGACGTGACGTTCATAGAACAACCTCCACTAGGGGCGTTGCTCTCAGCACGGATTCTGCCGCCGTTTGGGGGCGACACATTGTGGGCAAGTGGTATCGCTGCATACGAGGCTCTTTCTGATTCGTTTAAAGATTTCATCCTCACCTTGACCGCAGAACACGACATTGCTGCATCATTCACGATTGAGCGCTACGGCAATTCGCCAGAGACTCGCAAGATGGTCGAGAACGCGAGAATTAAAAATCCACCAGTGGTGCATCCAGTTGTGCGAACCCACCCCGTAAGCAAACAACGCGGAATCTTTGTCAACTATTCGTTTACTACCCGAATTATGGAGCTTTCAACCCGCGAGAGTGAAATGGTCCTTGGTTATTTGACTACGCATGTTGCTAAGCCAGAGTTCACAGTCCGATGGAAGTGGAAGCAATATGATCTCGCGTTTTGGGACAACCGACTCACACAGCACTATGCGACTTCCGACTACATGCCGCATCGTCGGGTGATGCACCGAGCAACAATCCTTGGCGACAAGCCATTCTTGGAAACGGACGTTGCTATTTAATCCAGGCCGCAAACACGCTCAGGATTCCGATCATTGACATGAGCGTTGTGCTGATGGTGAGGCCAGCAAACTTCCAACCCATCTTGTTGACGTATTCTTTGAGGTCCGAGTCCTGTTTCGTGAATCTGGAATCAATCTTGTTCTCCAGGATGTCGAAGCGTCCATCAATCTTGTCTAGCCGTGCATCCATCTTGTCGAATCGTGCATCCATCTTGTCGAATCGTGCATCCATCTTGTCGAATCGCACATCTATTTTCCCAAACCGCGAATCCATGCGCACTGCATGATTGCGTAGGTCGCCTCGGGTTGCTGGTTCTTGCCAGTGGTCTTGTAGGTCGTTGATGAGTTGTCGCTCAATCTCGTTGAGTGGATTGCT
>CAXNIQ010000050.1:0-8383 GCA_964202465.1 Ilumatobacteraceae bacterium | reverse complement strand
CTGACGAAACATCTGGCTACACAGCAGTGGTTACTGAAGATGCACCTGCAGCCGACTACGCCGAAGGCGAGTGGGTCACTAATGCAGAGACCGGCGCAATGGAATGGCATGCAGCAGATGGTTCTGTTGTAAGCCAAGAACAGTGGGCACAAAATACAGGATCTGCAAATGATGACGCTGCAACAAATGGTGAGGGGAACTAACACTTGGCCAAGATCTTGCGCGTTCATGAGCTTGCTAAAGAGCTCGGCATGTCCAATCAGGAGACCCTTGAATTGTGCGGCAAGATGGGCATCGGTGTAAAAACTCAATCGTCAACAATTATTGAGCAACAAGCCGACCGTGTGCGCACAAAAGCGCAGCGTGAAGGTCTTGTGCGTGACGTGCAACCCGAAGAACCAAAGCCAGTAAAAAAAGCGGTCAAGAAGGCTGTTGCAAAATCATCTGATGACGGAGCCGACGAGAAGGCGCCCGTCACAAAAGCTGTTGCAAAAAAAGCTGTTGCAAAGAAAGCTGTTGCAAAGAAAGCCGTTGCGAAAAAAACTGTCGCAAAGAAAGACGCTGCTGAAGCGACCTCGTCCGATGCGCCAGTTGCATCAGCATCAGCAGATGTTGTTGACACACCAAAAGCTCCAGTTGTACACGCTCCAGTGATTTCGTCAGCGCGGCCAATTCAATCAACTGCGCCGATTGCCCGCCCTGTATCTACTCCTACTCCAGCGCCTGCACCTGCAAGGAGTGCTCCAGTTGCTGCAACACCAGCTGCGCCTGTCGTGACTCCACCGACAACACCAGCTGCGCCAACTGCATCTGCGCCAACTGCGCCAGTCGTTCGCACTGCACCAAGTGGTCGCCCAATTCCTCCACCCCCAGGCAGCAGCCGCCCAATCCCGCCTCCACCTGGTGGCGTTCGTCGCCCTGGCGACGCGGGTGCAAGTCGTCCTCCTCTTACGCGTCCTATTGGTCCAACAACTGGTCGCCCGGGTGGTGGCGCAGGTGCACGAACCGGTCGTTTGTCGGGAACTGCACTAGGTCGTGGCCCTGTTGGTACTGGCGGCCCTCTGCGTCCTTCGGCTCCAGGCAGTGCTCGTCCAGGTGGTCCAAGTGCTCGCCCAGGTGGGCCAGGCGGTCGTCCTCCGTTCGGTGGAGGTGGTGCTGGTCGTCCAGGTGGTCCAGGTGCTGGTGCAGGAGCACGTCCGGGTGGTCCGGGCGCAGGCGGCCCAGGTCGTCCAGGTGGCGGTCGTCCAGGTGGCCCAGGTGGCGGTCAACGTCGCGCTCCTAAAAAGAAATCACGTGCACGTCGTCGTCAAGACTTCGATGAAATGTTGCCGCAAACCACTACGGGTTACACAGCAAGCCATGCATCGGTGCCAGAAGGCATCATCATTATCGAGCGCGGATCATCGGCGCAAGAGTTTGCTCCTAAATTAAATCGCACATCTGCTGACGTTGTTCGCTATTTGCTCGAGCACGGCGAAATGGTGACTGCCACCATGACGCTCGCCGATGAGCAAATGGAATTGTTTGCACTCGAAGTTGGCGCAGAAATCTTGCTTATTGATCCAGGCCAACAAGAAGAGATGGAATTACAGGCAATGTTCGACGACTCCGATGACGACGACGAGTCGTTGCAGCAGCCGCGTTCGCCAATCATCACAGTGATGGGTCACGTCGACCACGGCAAAACTACGTTGCTCGACCGCATTCGCTCAACAAGCGTGGTCAGTGGCGAAGCCGGTGGTATCACGCAGCACATCGGTGCTTACCAAGTTGTTAAAGAAGGCAAGTCGATCACCTTTATCGATACACCAGGTCACGCTGCATTTACCAAGATGCGCGCTCGCGGTGCTCAAGTCACCGACATTGTTGTGTTGATGGTTGCTGCCGACGACGGTGTCATGCCTCAAACAATTGAAGCCATTAGTCACGCCCGTGCTGCCGAAGTTCCAATCGTTGTTGCCATCAACAAGATCGACAAAGACAATGCAGATGTGCAGCGAGTACTTGCACAACTTGCAGAGAATCAACTCACCCCAGAAGCATGGGGCGGAGAAACAATTGTTGTAGAAATGGCCGCGCAAAGTGGTCTCGGCGTTGATGACTTGCTTGAGCAGTTGAATGTCTTGTCCGAAATCGAAGAGTTCACTGCCAACCCAACTGGTCGGGCCAAGGGCATCGTGCTTGAAGCACAGCTCGATATTGGTCGTGGCCCAGTTGCCACTGTTCTTGTCGACAAAGGCACACTCAAAGTTGGCGACCCAATCGTTGCTGGCGCTGCATGGGGCAAAGTCCGAGCACTCATCAACGATCGTGGCGAGCAGATTAAAGAAGCAGGACCATCAACACCTGTGCAGGTACTTGGTCTCAGTGCCGTTCCAAATGCAGGCGACGAGTTTAGGTCTGCACCAAACGAAAAGACTGCAAAGACAGTTGCCGAAGCCCGCGAACAGCGATATCGCACGCTCAATCAGCGCGGAGACGCACGCGTGCAACGCGGAGTCAAGTTGGAAGACATCTTCTCTCAGATTCAGGCTGGCGAAGTTGCGACGCTCAATGTCATCATCAAATCCGATGTGCATGGATCGTTGGAAGCCGTGACCGAAAGCTTGCGCAAACTCGAGCGTGACGACGTGCGCGCAGCATTTGTGCACCGCGCTGTTGGTGCGATTACCGAAAACGACATCGCCCTGGCTGCAGCAACCAACGCGACACTCATTGGTTTCAATGTGCGACCAGATCGAAAAGTGCGCGACATGGCTGCTGCTGAAGGCGTCGAGATCCGCACCTACGAAATCATTTACAAGCTGATTGAAGACATCGAAAAAGCCATGAAGGGCATGCTCGCCCCAGAATTCGAAGAAGTGGTCACTGGCGAAGCAGTTGTGCGCGAAATCTTCCGTGCGCCAAAGGTGGGAGCAATCGCCGGATGCTCGGTGCGCATGGGTGTTGTCACGCGTGGCTCCAAGGTTCGCTTCCTGCGTGACGGAACAATCATCTGGAAGGGTGCTGTCAATACATTGCGTCGCTTCAAAGATGACGTGCGCGAGGTTCGTGAAGGTTTCGAGTGTGGCATCAGCCTCACCGATTTCCAAGACCTCAAAGAAGGCGACATCATCGAAACATTCGAGTTGCGCCAAATCGCGCGTGACTAGTCTTGTCGGTTATGGCCGACATTAACTTTCATTTCGATCCAATTTGCCCGTGGGCGTGGATCACCAGCAGGTGGGTGACCGAAGTGCAACAACTGCGCAATTACGACGTGTCGTGGAAATTTATCTCACTCAAGATGATCAACGAAAGTACGGACTATTCAAAGATGTCGCCAGGACATCTCGAAGGACATGTTTTTGGCTTAGAGGTGTTGCGCATTGCAAGCGCGGCTCGCACCACTGATGGCAATCCTGGTGTTGCACGTGTGTACACCGCTTTTGGCACTGCATTGCATACCAATCACCGCCGCGAAGAGGCAATGAAAGATTCTCCAGCGTTTTACGTCAAGGTGCTGACCGAAGCTGGTTTGCCAGTGAAGTGGGCCGAATCCAGTACCGACGCTGCACACGATGCGGTCATCCGGTTTGAGTCGGATGCGGCTCTTGCGGGCACAGGAAAAGATGTCGGCACGCCAATCATCACCTTCAACCCGCAAACAGATCGTGCTGCGAGTCTCTTTGGTCCAGTGATTTCCAAAATCCCTCGCGGCGAAGAGGCTCTTCGACTCTGGGACGCAATGCAGATAATCGCAGAATCGGGTGTGTCGGAGATCAAGCGCACACTTCGTGGTCGACCACAGTACGACTAGTTACATTGAGAGATGATGAGTAGAACATGGCTGACAAGGGGAATTTGAATTTATGAAAGTTGTTTACACACCAGCACATATGGGCCACAACCCTCACCAAGAGATTGCTGCGTCGCGGTCTGCTTCACCGTTTGAACACATAGGTCGTGCCGAAGCGATCAAAGAGACCTTGATCAACGATGCGAGCATGGAGTTTTTGTCGCCGACCGAGTGGGGCACAGAGCCGATTGATGCAGTGCACACGCCAGGGCTCAATAAATTTCTGATGACCGCATGGGCCGACTATCAGCGCGAGATGCGTCCAAGTCACGAAGTTGTTCCAGATTTCTTTTACCGCCCGTCATTGCGCGAAGCGATGAGCCAGATTGAAGAGCCGGTAGCAGTCAATGCCCGTCTCGGATGGTGGTGTTTCGAGACAACGACGCCGCTCACCGAAGGCACATACACGGCAGCACGCGCCGCGGTCGATACGGCACTAACAACAACGAAACTTGTGCTTGATGGCGAATCATATGCATATGGTCTGTGCAGGCCTCCCGGCCATCACGCCACTACCGATCTGTATGGCGGATATTGCTTCTTTAATAATGCAGCAATCGCTGCCCATCATGTTGCAACCACCACTGGCACCAAAGTGACGGTGCTCGATGTGGATTATCACCATGGCAATGGCACGCAAGAGATTTTCTATGAGCGCGACGATGTGCAGTATGTGTCGTTGCATGGCGATCCGCAGCGCGCTTACCCGTACTTCACCGGCTTCAGCGACGAACAGGGTTCGGGCAAGGGTCGTGGATCCAACTTCAATGTTCCGCTCGCTGCGCGCACCGAAGACGATTTTTATCTTTCAGCTCTCGACAAAGCGTGTGCTGCAATCACCAAGTTTGGCCCAAGCATGGTGATCGTTTCACTCGGTCTCGACACATTTTTTACCGACCCAATTAGTGACTTGTCGGTCACTCAAGACGGCTTTAAGCGCAGCGGCGACTTGGTGCGTCAGATGGGTTTGCCAACGGTGGTGTTGCAAGAAGGTGGATACGACGTAGATGCGTTGGGCAACAACGTGCAGGCCTGGCTGCACGGTCTCGCTCAGTCGTAACAGAACATGAGCAGTAATCAAGAGCCACTCGCGCTCGTCACTGGTGCAACGGGCTATGTAGGCGGGCGACTTGCGCCAATGTTGCTCACCGAAGGTTTTCGCGTGCGCGTACTCGTACGCTCGGCATCAAAACTGCAGGGCTCTACGTGGTCAAATCAAGTAGATGTGTGTGAGGGTGATGCTTTTGATGAGACCTCACTTGCGCGCGCACTCAGTGGTGTGTCAGTTGCGTATTATTTGCTGCATTCAATCAGTAGTGGCGCAGATTTTGACAATCTTGAGGCCGAGATGGCAACGAAGTTTGCTAAGGCTGCAAAAGATGCTGGTGTCTCGCGCATTATCTATCTGGGTGGCATTGCTAATGACAAAGAACTCAGCAAACATTTGCGATCTCGACAAGCTGTTGGCGAAGTGCTTGCTTCAACAGGGGTTTCGGTAATCGAACTTCGCGCCGGTGTCATTATCGGGTCTGGTTCGGCGTCATTCGAAATGCTGCGTTACTTGACTGAACACCTACCAGTAATGGTGACACCAAAATGGATTGACAATCCAACACAGCCGATCGCGATCATCAATATCTTGCATTTTTTGGTAGAGGCAGCACGAGCGCCGAGCACAGTTCAAGGCGTCTTTGACGTAGGTGGATCCGAAAAGATTACGTATCGCCAAATGATGTCGTGTTTTGCCAAAGTATCTGGTTTACGCAAACGCATCATCGTAAAGGTTCCACTGCTCACGCCAAAGATCTCGAGCATGTGGGTAGGGCTCGTCACTCCTGTTCCATCGTCGATTGCGCGACCACTGATTGACTCGCTGATCAGCAAAGTTGTTGTAGACGAAAGCAAATCGGTGCTCAATGTTTTGCCACCGCCACCTGGCGGAATTCTTTCGTTTGAAGAAGCAGTGCGTCGTGCTCTCGAGCGCACCAATGTGCCTACACGCTGGACAGATGCCTCGCTCCCATGGTTGCCGTGGGACGTGGCGCCAACTGACCCATCGTGGACAGGTGGCTCGATTTTTGTTGATGAACGCACGCGCATCACCGCTGCGAATGAACAACAAATTTGGAAAGTGTTGTCGTCAATTGGGGGAGCAACAGGTTGGTTTGGTTTCGATTGGGCGTGGCGCTTGCGTGGTCGTCTCGACTCGGTGTTTGGTGGCGTCGGTATGCGCAAAGGACGCCGCGAAGAGGGTGTTCTGCGAGTTGGTGATCCAATCGATTTCTGGCGAGTCGCGTCTATCGACCCAGGTGTTTCGCTGGTGTTGCGCGCCGAGATGAAACTGCCCGGTCAGGCTTGGCTCGAGTTTCGACTCGATCCGATTGCAACTGGAATCGCTGTTACACAGCGCGCAGTATTTCGCCCTCGCGGCTTAGCAGGGCGCTTGTATTGGTGGGTGTTACTGCCGTTTCACGCTGTCATATTTCCTGGGATGCTTCGAAACGTGCTGGCCAAAGCCGAGTCGCGCTAGTCGTCGAATTGGACGGCTGCACGAGCGTCGTCCATCTGAGCCTCAGTAGGTTTGCGGAAAATTATGATCATCGTGATTCCTGCAGCGAGGTACACAAACCCGTTCATGATCCACGCAACGTGCATTTCTTTCATGTCAACCAAATCGAGTGAAGTGCCTGCTCGCCGAGCAGCCTCTATGCGCCCAAGTGCAGGAGCCGCAATCGCAAGCGACAATGCCGCGCCGAGTGCAGTACCTATTTGGCGAGCCGTCGTGTTCAGTGCAGAGCCCATCGCCAACTGAGTTGGCTTGAGATAGGCAGTTGCCGAACTTGACAGTGTTGAAATGACCAAGCCGACACCAAACCCAGTGAGGAGCATCCACGGCAAATAATGCGTGAGATAGCTGGGCTCAATGGGAATGAACGTAGTGAGACCAAACGTGCCAACACTGAGCATGATCGAACCAGCAAGCAAGATGCGCGCATGTCCAAATTTGTTTGCATACTTGCCCGCGAATGGTGCAACCAATGCAGCCATGCCAGGCCCCGGCATGGTGGCGAGGCCCGAGTGCGCAACGCTAAAACCCCACACTGCCTGAATCCAAAATGTGTTGAGCAGCCACATGCCAATAAAGCCCACGCTAAACAGCAGACCCGAGAGGTTGGCTGCCAAAACAAATGGCAATCGAAAGAGTTTCAAGTCGAGTAGCGGGTCTGTCACGACTCTGCAACGTTGAACGAAGAGCGCGACCAAGATGAGGCCAAGAACGATCGAGCCAAGTGTTTTGGTGTCCGTCCAGCCCCATGTTTCACTTTGCGAAATGCCCAGCACCACAAGTGCGATACCCGTAAAGCCAAACACGACACTTGGGTAATCCACTTTGCGCTGCGCGTTTGGATCTTTGCTTTCATGCAAGATCTTGCGGCCCAGCAAAATGGTGACAACGGTAAATGGAATGTTGATAAAGAACAGCGAGCGCCAACCAAGTGACTCGACAAGGATGCCGCCAACGGATGGTCCGAGTGCTGCAGCGAGACCGCCTGTTGCGCCCCAGATAGCAATTGCTTGAGTGCGTTTTTCAACTGGAAACTCGGGCAACACCAATGCGATCGATGCAGGAGTAAGTTGCGCACCGCCCATTGCCTGAATGATGCGAGCGAGAATCAGTACCCATGTGGTTGGTGAGATGCCGCAGAGCAACGACCCAACGCTAAAGATGAAGAGTCCACGCAGAAACGAGCGCTTGCGACCATACACATCGGCAAAGCGACCCGCCGTCAGCAATCCCGCAGCGTAAGCAATCGCATAAGCCGAGAAGACCCAAGTGATGAGGCTTCCACCACCGAGGTCGGCTTCAATAGTGCGCTTGGCCACGACAACAATGGACACATCGAGCGAGACCAAAAAGGTCGCAATCGCCGTGAGGCTGAGCACTTGGTATGCGCGCGGTATCCGCGATACAAATGAAGTTGTCATATACGACCCGTCAACTGTGCTTGTTTCTCCAGTCAATGACTGTAGTGATTGCGCGCTCGTTGCCTATCAGCGAAAGAATGTTTGCTCCTATACCGACTTGATGTTCATGAGATCACACTCAGGCGGGAAGTACCACTGATCACTTCAATCGACTCGTTGGTTTACTACGAACGAGGTAATACTGAAGGATTGATGGATGCGCGACTGAAGAAACGGGTGACAGTATGACGGCTATGCCGACTGTCGAACCGCGAGTACTACTGAACTACGCGCGCCGACCGATGCTGGTTTTCTGGGAGACTACGCGCGCCTGTCAACTAGCCTGTCGACACTGTCGCGCCAGTGCCACCGCGCAGCCATTACCTGGCGAACTCACCACAGCTGAGGGCCGCAACTTGATAGACCAAGTTGCTGGCTTCGGACGCCCCTATCCGATTCTCATCTTCACGGGTGGTGATTGCTTGCTGCGCTCCGATCTGTTCGACCTGGTTAAGTACGCCACCGGTCTTGGCATTCCAGTGGCGCTCTCGCCGTCAGTCACGCCAGCTCTTACTCCGC
>CAXNIQ010000049.1:0-8417 GCA_964202465.1 Ilumatobacteraceae bacterium | reverse complement strand
TCATTGCCAATGACAATGTCAACCTCACGCTCAAGACTGGCGAAGTTCTTTGTCTCATTGGTGAAAATGGTGCCGGCAAATCAACACTGATGAACGTGTTGTACGGCATGTACAAGGCCGATGAGGGTCAAATTCTTCTCGACGGAAGTCCAGTTGTGTTCACCTCACCCGCCGATGCAATTGCCGCCGGAATCGGAATGGTCCATCAACACTTCATGCTTGTACCGGTTTTCACTGTTGCCGAAAATGTGGTGCTAGGTGTTGAACCAACTGGTCGAATTGGCAGCTTGGATATCGACAAGGCTCGCGAGATGGTGCGCGAAGTATCAGATCGCTACAACCTCAACCTTGATCCAGACGCGATCATTGAAGAATTGCCAGTTGGCGTGCAGCAACGAGTCGAAATTGTCAAAGTATTGCTTCGCGATGCCAAAGTTGTGGTGTTCGACGAACCGACCGCGGTGCTGACCCCAAAAGAGATCATCGAGTTTTTCGAGATTGTTAAAACGCTGATCGCTGCTGGCCGCGGTGTGGTGTTTATTACACACAAGCTCAAAGAAGCGCTCAATGTTGCCGACCGAATTGCTGTCTTGCGTCGCGGGCAAGTAGTAGGTGAAGTCGATCCCAAGAATGCAACCGAGTCGCAGATTGCTGAAATGATGGTTGGTCGGCCAGTGCAACTCATTGTTGACAAAAAGCCTCATGCACCTGGTGAGGTTGTTCTCGAAGTGAAAGATCTTTCAGTCGTTGATGCTGACGGTCGAACAATGGTGGATCATGTGTCGTTCAGCGTGCGGGCGGGCGAGGTTGTGGGTATCGCTGGTGTGCAAGGCAATGGTCAAACCGAATTGGTGGATGCACTGACCGGATTACGACACTCCACTCGAGGCAGAGTTGAGTTGGACGGCCACGACATCACATCGGCGTCGCCACGCGAGAGGCATGCAAAGGGAATCGCGCACGTTCCGGAGGATCGCCAGCGACAGGGATTGGTTGGGGGATTGAGTGTTGCAGAGAACTTGGTATTGACCAGGTACCACGATGATGAGTTCAGTAATGGAATCGTGATGGATTGGCCTGCAGCGCACCAAGTGGCGACGAACCTCATCACCGAATACGACATTCGCACGCCTAGCGCAGATATTGAAGCGAGCACGTTGTCTGGCGGCAATCAACAAAAGGTAATTGTGGCGCGCGAACTGAGTCGTCCTCTGCGGTTGACGATTGCGGCGCAACCTACTCGTGGTGTTGACGTTGGTTCAATTGAGTACATTCACTCGCGCATTATCAAAGAGCGTGACACGGGTACGGCAGTGTTGATTGTGAGCACCGAATTGGATGAGGTGATGGCACTTTCTGACAGACTTCTCGTGATGTATCGGGGAAAAATTGTCGCCGACCTCGACCCTAAAGCGACGTCGGCTATGGACGTTGGTTTGTACATGGCCGGTTCACGACCTGTAAGCGCGGTGCATGCATGAAAATCGTTTCATCCTTGCGCAAGATTGCCGAGCGGATAGCGCGTACGAGTTCATTTCGCATCACACTGCTTGCCGTGTTGTCAGCGATGGTTGTTGGGGCGTTCATCATCATCTTGTCCGACATTGACAAACTGCAAAACGGCGACATCATTGGGGCGATTCGCACTGTCGGCAGCGCTTACTGGGCACTGGTAGTTGGCTCTGTCGGGTCACTGCGCGCAATATCGGCAACAATCAATAGTGCTACGCCACTTATTTTGTGTGGGCTTTCCGTAGCCGTTGCGTTCAAGGCTGGTCTTTTCAATATTGGCGCAACTGGCCAGATGCTTGCTGGTGGCATGGCGGCGCTGTGGGTTGGCTTTGCGATGGATGGCCCCGGTTATATTCAGGTTCCGCTCGCGGTGTTGGCCGGCGCGGTAGGCGGTGCAGCGTATGGCGCTATTCCCGGAATTTTAAAGGCACGCACAGGTGCACACGAGGTCATCACCACGATCATGCTCAACAACATGGCCGGATTCATGGTGTTGTGGTTGCTCAAAACCAATCTGTATCAACGCGCAGATCGCACAGACCCAATTTCCAAACTTGTTACGGCACCCGGTCACTTGCCGCGTCTCTTTGGGTTTCTGAACAACAGGCCAGACTTGATCGCTCACGTTGGGTTCGTCGTAGCAATTATGGCCGTCATTGTGTACTGGTGGTTTCTCAATCGCAGCACAACCGGTTTTGAGTTTCGCGCGTTTGGAATGAATGCAGATGCTGCGCAATATGCGGGGATGCACACCAAGCGACTCACGGTGATGGCAATGATGTTTGCAGGCGCGTTTGCTGGTTTGGCAGGCTCGGCAGAAGTGTTGGGCACCTATGGATACGCCTCACAAAACTTTGCGGGCAACATTGGTTTCGATGCAATAGCAATTGCGTTACTTGGAAGATCTTCTCCAATCGGAACGCTGTTTGCAGCGCTGTTGTTTGGCGCTCTGCAGGCAGGAGGCCGACAGATGCAAGCAAATACGGATGTGCCAATCGACCTCATCGTCGTGTTGCGCGCACTCATCGTGATGTTTATCGCAGCACCGTTATTGATCAAGGCAATTTGGCGCGTGAAAGTTGCGCCATCATCTACTGGCCAGACATTTAGAGGATGGGGTTCATGAGCACTGTCGATCCAGTAGTCCTTCCTCTCGTTTCTGCCGAACAACGCAAGCAAGCGCGAAGCGTTGGTTTCACACTCGTCGTACTCGGAATCGTCGCTGCGTTTGTGCTCGGTAATCGACCAGGTGATGCAGGCTTCAAACTTGTCGATTCCTACATTTTTGTTATTCCTGCACAGCCATTTGCGCGCATGTTGGCAGTTGTGCTGATTGCACTCGGCGCAACGCAATTACTCAAGGGTTTTGGCAAGTGGACCAACGTTGTTTTGAGTATTGCTGCAGCAACTTTTGTCATTTCGTTTTTGGCTTGGGCTGCATCGGGTGGGTCCTTCAGCCTGACTGGCATGTTGCAAGACACGGTGACGCGAAGTGTGCCGATCATTCTTGGCGCTATCGCTGGAATCTTGTGTGAGCGAAGTGGCATTATCAACATCGCAATCGAGGGTCAACTTTTGGGCTCTGCATTTGCTGGAGCGGTTGCCGGCTCTTTGCTTGGGCCGTGGGTTGGGATTGTTGCAGCAATTGCAATGGGAGTCGGACTTTCTGCGATTTTGGCAGTTTTTTCAATTCGTTACCGCGTTGATCAGGTGATCGTTGGTTTCGCTATCAACTTCTTTGCCCTGGGGCTTACGAGCTTTCTTGCAGCACGCGTGTTGACCGATCACCCCGACTACAACATTCTTGCTCCTTTTCGGCCTATTGCATTGCCGTTGCTCAGCGACATTCCAGTGTTTGGCGTTGTGCTCTTTACCCAAACCTTGTTTGTGTATTTCGCTTACGTCGCAGTTGCTGTTGCTACATGGAGTCTGTATCACACCAAGTGGGGGCTACGCACTCGTGCAATTGGCGAATATCCAAAGGCCGCCGGCACACTCGGCGTTGATGTCATCAAATTGCGTTACCGCAACGTACTTATTGCAGGGGCGGTTGCTGGAGTCGGCGGAGCATGGTGGCCGATCGGTATGGTCGGTAGGTTCGACCAAAATATTACGAATGGCCGTGGTTTTATTGCGCTCGCCGCAGTGATCTTTGGTCGCTGGCATCCGGTTGGTGCATTAAGCGCTGCGCTTGTGTTTGGTCTTGCAGAAGCAATGCAATTGAAAATGTCCAACTTAGACACTGGAATACCCTCAGAGTTCTTGTTGATGGCACCGTACCTTGTAACGCTGGTTGTCGTTGCTGGCTTCGTTGGTCGTAGCCGTGGCCCAAAGGCCGCCGGACAGGCCTACGACGCGCAATAGAACAACGAGTAAAAAGTTGTTTTTATTTTTGTTTTGGTCTAAATGCGTGTAGACCGCCACCGACTTCAATATGCGCTCCACCAATCAGGTCGACGCAATAGGGAATCGCGGGCAATACAGCGGTTAAGCACTGGGCTATCGAGCTCGGTTTTCCCGGCAGATTAACAATCAACGACGAGCCTCGGATACCTGCGGTTTGCCGCGACAAGATTGCGGTTGGAACCACAAGCAAACTCACTTGACGCATCAGCTCACCAAAGCCTGGCATCATTTTGCTACACACCGCCTCGGTTGCTTCTGGTGTGATGTCGCGAAGCGCAGGGCCGGTGCCGCCTGTGGTCACAATGAGACAACAGTTTTCCGAATCTGCGAGCTCGATCAGTGCGCCTGATACGGCAGCAACTTCGTCGGGCACAACACGGCTGACAGCAATCCATTCGTTGGTGAGGTGAAGGGTCAAGAAATCTTTGATTGCGGGGCCACCCAAGTCTTCATAAACACCAGCAGATGCGCGATCCGAAACCGTGACAACTCCTATTCGTGCAATTTCGTTACTCATGACAGTTTGAACCTACCACTGCAACAAACGAGTATCGCCCTTGCCTTTTGGATTGGTGATGCGTATCCACAGCGATTTGCGTATCTGTGAGAGTCCGTAACGAAAACCAACACGGTGGAAGGCAGCGCGAGAAACGATTGTCAGTCGCTCGGTGGTCTCGCGCAAATTGTTGAGCAATGCTTGTTGGATCGGGTTGAAAACCAGTGAAGTTGATGGCGCTGTGAAGTTATGGCGCTCGAAACCAAACCATTCGTAGTCTTCGTGATACGTGTCGGCAATCAGGTCGGCTGTTTCCTTGTCAAATATCTGGTCGGCTTTAATGCCAAGGCCACTGTTGAGTCGTTGCAATTTGACGTTGGTGCCTGCGCGCTCATTGATTGCATCGGTAAGTTTCTGCATTTCGCCTGTGCGATCAATGTAAATGAGGTGGTGGTACTCGAGTTGGTTGGCATACAACGTGTTGAATTGGGGCCGAAAGTGATCGTCGATTGCAAAGGCGACACGATCGTTATGAATAGCGCGAGCAAACTTCTTGAATGTTGCGGCTACGTCTACATGACCATCGACCATCACGTCGCCGCACAAATCAAGAATCGATTGTGGGGTGCCTGGTGCGTGCAAGAAAACACGATTTTCCCACGACGAATATGCGCGCTTAATTGGGTCGCGAAGAGCACCAACTCGCATCCACTCGGACGACTCGATGACTTCCCATTGCTTCTTGCGCGGCAAGTCGAAGAGGCGCGTGAGGCCATGCACGCGATAATTATGAATGGTTTGTTCTTGAGAGATGTTTGGCGTGATGATTTCTTGTGCGGCCTGTGGGTTATATGAGCCTTCGGCTTGCGAGATGAGCAACTTGATCGTGCTGCAAGCCACTTTGGTGGTGGGCACGTACAAGACTTTGATGCGGGGTGCAACCAACGAGTAATTGATCAAATCGGGGAGATTTGGTTGCGCCAAGAAATCCATTAAGTAATTTTACTCGCTTGTCTAGGTCTTCGAGCGTTTAGTGCGCGCTATTGATGCGGTCAATTACCAATCGGTGTACAGCATTGACTGCATCATCAATCGCTTCACCAGTTACACCAACGGTGAGGTCTGGCGATTGAGGCACTTCATATGGCGCATCGACACCCGTGAGACCAACCATCTCGCCAGCGCGCACCTTTGCGTACAAGCCTTTCGGGTCACGGCGTTCGCACTCTTCAACAGGGGTAGAAACATATACCTCAATAAACGTGAGGTGATCTACCTCATGTATGCGTCTCGCTCGCGACCGACTGTCGCGAAACGGGCTGATGATCGGAACAAGTGTGACCGCGCCGGCATCGGCAAACAAGCGGGCAACTTCAGCAATACGGCGCACATTTTCCCAGCGCTCGTGATCACTAAAACCCAAATCGCTATTGAGGCCATGACGCACGTTGTCTGCGTCGAGCACATAGTTGTAGACGCCACCACTGGTGAGTCTGTCGGCAACTGCGTGGGCAACTGTGGACTTGCCTGATCCGGATAGCCCGGTCAGCCAAATGGTCATGCCATGCAGATGGTGCGCTGCCCATCTTTCGTTACGTCCGACTGTTGGTTCGTGCCATATTGCCTGGTTCATAACGGCCTCTTTCGTGGCTAGTTGTTGCTGAAGTCCTATGTTCGCGGCGACAACAACATGCCGGCGCCCGCTGTTTGTCCTGTTGCTTCGTCAACAATGATAAAACATCCTGTCGAGCGGTTTTGATGGTAGTCATCAAACATGAGTGGGGCAGTGGTGTGCAGCGTAACTCGACCGATTTCGTTCATTTGCAACTCGGCAACGCCAGTTTCGCGATGCAGGGTCGAGATGTTGAGGCGATACAGCACGTCAGTGATTTTGGCTCGCGCGGTATTAGTGGTGTGTTTGATCGAATAAATCTTGTTCTTTTGCATCGGTGCGGCATCGTCCATCCAACAGAGCATTGCTTCGAGCTCTTGTGACACGCGAGGTCGATTATTTGGACGACAGATCATGTCACCACGAGTGATTGACAAGTCGTCGGCAAGCAACAGCGTGACTGCGTCTCCGGGCTCTGCTCTTTCTACTGGACCGAGTGGCGAGTCGATTCCTGTGATCGTGGTTGTAAGACCAGACGGCAAGACCATCACATCGTCGCCAACGTGCAGGACACCGCCTGCAACTCTGCCCGCAAAGCCGCGGTAGTCGGGAAACTCGCTGCGTTGAGGGCGAATCACAAACTGCACAGGGAAGCGAGTGTCGATGCGGTTGTCGTCTGATGCCGTGTACACGTTTTCGAGGTGATGCAACAGAGTTGATCCTTCAAACCACGGCATGTTGGCAGAGCGAGTCACGACATTGTCGCCAGCGAGTGCGCTGATTGGCAAAAAGGTGACGTCTTGTAAATCGAGACGCGATGCGAATTCTTCAAACTCTTGGCGAATTCGGTCAAACACGGCTTGGTCGTAATCGACAAGATCCATCTTGTTGACGCAGATCACGAGGTGCGGCACACCAAGGAGCGAAACGAGCAAACTGTGGCGGCGAGTTTGTTCGATCACGCCTGTGCGGGCGTCGATCAGCACAATTGCTAAGTCAACATTGGACGCACCGGTAATCATGTTGCGTGTGTACTGAATGTGGCCTGGGCAGTCGGCGATAATAAACGAACGTTTTGGCGTTGCAAAGTATCGATATGCGACATCGATAGTGATGCCTTGTTCGCGCTCGGCGCGCAAGCCATCGGTGAGCAACGACAAGTCGACATAATCATCGCCACGGCGCTTGCTCACTGCCTCAATGTGTTCGAGTTGATCCTCAAAGATGCTCTTCGAGTCGTACAACAAACGACCAATTAGTGTTGACTTGCCGTCGTCTACCGACCCCACAGTTGCAAAGCGCAGTCTTTCCACTAGAAGTAGCCCGTTCGTTTGCGATCTTCCATGCCTGCTTCTGACATGCGGTCATCTGCTCGCGTTGCACCACGCTCAGTAACACGAGCCACCGAAGTTTCGGCGATGATGTCTTCAACGGTTGTAGCAACCGACTCGATGGCGGCAGTGCATGTGGCGTCGCCAACAGTGCGAAAGCGCACCATTTCTTCTACAACGGTTTCGTTTGCTTCTGGTTGCAAAAACGGAGTGACGGCCATCCACATGTTGTCGCGTCGAAAAACTGGTCGACGATGTGCGTAGTAGATGCTCGGCAAGTCGATGTTGTATTCGGCAATGAACGACCAAATGTCGAGCTCTGTCCAGTTAGAGATAGGGAAGATGCGAAAGTGCTCGCCTTGGCGATGACGACCGTTGTAGATGCCCCACAACTCTGGGCGCTGATTTTTGGGATCCCATTGACCGAAAGAATCGCGATGCGAATACACGCGCTCCTTTGCGCGTGCTCGTTCTTCGTCGCGGCGAGCACCACCAAACACTGCATCAAATTTGTGCTCGGCAATCGAGTCGAGCAGTGTCACCGTCTGCAAAGGGTTGCGACTCGCGCGAGGCCCAGTTACGTCGGCAATGCGCCCAGAATCGATAGACGCCTGTACCGAACCGACAATGAGTTGAACGCCCATGTCAGCAACGCAGCGATCGCGAAATTCGATGACTTCATCGAAGTTGTGACCGGTGTCGATGTGCATGACAGGGAAAGGAATGCGGGCGGGGGCAAAGGCGCGCACGGCCAAATGCAGCATCACTACCGAGTCTTTGCCACCCGAAAACAGCAGTACTGGGCGCTCAAACTCGGCCGCCACTTCGCGAATGATGGTGACAGACTCATCGATCAGGCCATTGAGGGACGACTTCATCAGGCTTCAGACTAGTTGAACACCCCATGTTTCGGGCTGTTAAGCCCGCCTAAACCCTGATGAAATGGCAATTTTGGCTTTACATATTGTCAAGAGCCAAGTATCTGGCGTGTTATTGTCTGCTCTGTGCCATTTGGCGCGGAGCAACAAAACTGACATATGCATTATGCATAAGGGGAGAG
>CAXNIQ010000048.1:0-8468 GCA_964202465.1 Ilumatobacteraceae bacterium | reverse complement strand
GCTGCCCGCATCAAACTGGGTATTGATAAAGAGCTTGTGCTCGGCAACACCGATGCAAAGCGCGACTGGGGATATGCCGGCGACTACGTCAAGGCCATGTGGATGATGTTGCAACAAGATGCACCAGATGACTACGTCATTGCAACCGGCGAGACACACAGCGTTGAAGATTTCTTGACTCTCGCGTTTGACAAGGCCGGTCTTGGTGACTGGCGCCCATATGTCAAGCACGATCCAAAATATTTCCGTCCAGCTGAAGTCGATCTATTGATCGGCGATCCGTCCAAAGCCGAGAAAAAATTGGGTTGGAAACGCGAAGTTGGTTTTGATCAACTCGTTGACATGATGGTGCAACACGACATCGCCTACGAAACGAACCGCCTCAAGAAAGCTTGAGCATTCGGCTGCGCAACGCAACCATAAAACTGACAAGCGCCACAAGCGAACTGCCTACGAGCGCGAGTTCGACTCGAAGATAGAGATCGTTACTGGACCACGCTGCGATAGCGACAAAACTTCCAAAGCCAAGTGCCCAACCAATACCCGCAATTGCATGCCCTTGTAGGGCAATTGTTGCTTGGGCAAACGCCACGGCCACCATGTAGAGGGCGCTCGAAAGTGCGAGCAATGTGAGCGTGCGACGATCGATTCCGCCTTCGTACACGAGTTTGAGTACGGCAGGTCCAATTGCAAATGCTCCGGCGGTTCCAACAACACCTACGCCAACGACAAGCACCAACAATTTGCGCAATGCTTGACGAAATTCGTCCAGATGACCCTGTGCGGCAAGTCGGGCAAGACGCGGCAAGAGCGCGGCCTGTACTGCTTGAAACAAGAACAAAGGAATGCGCGCAAAAATAACTGCATTACCAAATTGCGTAATCAATTCTGGTTTGGCATTGGTGCCCAAGATGTCGACCGTGATTGGCCCCGCATTCACGAGCGCAGCTGCAAACAGCGAACCAATTAAGAGCCAGCCGAGATTTGGTGTTACTTCCGGCCATGGTGCGGGTGGTCCTTCATCGGTGTGCAACTTGCCGGCTAGGCCGACTCCAATGACTCCAACGAGTGGGGAAAGTGCAATCATCAATGCAAAAGCACCGACACTTTGAATGCCGAGTGCCCACAACACTGCAACACCGATGACGCGCGCGGCTCCGTCGGCACCGATGATGATTCCGTAGGCGCCGAAACGTTGTGAGCCAGAGCAGATACCGCGCGCCAAATGCATTGGTGCGTACGACACGAGTGTGAGAATGAGACACACCACGACAATTCCGTATCCATCAAACAAGTGCTTTGTTAAATACGGCGAGGTTGCTGCGATTACAGCAGCCAACATAACGAGCATCCCAATTGCGAGTGGCATCATGCGGTGGACGACTGGTCGACCGCCTTGATGCAGGGCTCGACGGTGAGAAAGAGCCCTGCCTACTTCTTGCTCGATTGGCAGAAAAAAACCGGGTGCGAGTGAAAACGCAATGAACCACATGGCCACAATTGGTTTGAATCCGTCTTGGCCAAGTGCCTGCTGACCAATTTTGAAAAATATGAATGCTGAAATACCGGCGATGAATAAACCGACGCCAACCGTGAGGGTTCCTTCGGGTAGGGGTAAGCGACTGCTACTTGTCGACTGTGTAGATGTCGGGGAGATTGAGTCAGATTGAGACAAGCAACCCGATGTTACTTGGTGGTGTGCGAGTCAGTGCGAGAGTTGATGAGCGATGTCAACAACATTGCGACGTTGCTGACGGTGGTTTCTACCTGCTTAGCAACAAATGCAGTGGCATGAGGAAACTCGTGGTGAATCTCTTCTAGCAATTCGCGACGACGTACCTGCGTTTTTTGGAATGCAAGAATTCCGATACCAACAGATGTGTACGCCACGTCTTTAGCTATCTGCTTCAAGCGATCAACTTCAGAATTTGCTGTAGTCACGAAAGGTCAACCCTGTTCACTGTGGAGAGTGAAACGGTATCTATGGGTGCCCGTAAAAGCAAGCGCTCATAGTGATACAGGGATCACGTACGTGGGCAGAAGTCGCACGGCTGGGCGCAACTAAACTGTGACGATCGTGACAAATCCGGCCGGTTATGCAGATGTGGGTGCTCGAACACCAGCAATTGAGGCTCCACCCGTCGTGGTGTCGATGGTGGTTTACCAACCGTGCCCTTGGCTCGACGAGGTACTTGAAGCGCTTGCCAACCAGGACTATACAAATCTGCAAACACTATTTTTTGTGCAATCAGGAAGCGAAGGAACGAGCGACCGTATTCGTCATTTTTTGCCCTCATCCGTCATTCGTCAGGTTGAGGGCAATCCTGGGTTTGGGCCACTGATGAATGAAGTGGGTCGATTGGTTGAGGGTGATGGCGGATTTTTCTGTTTCATGCACGACGATGTTGCATTGGATACAAATGCGATCTCATGCATGATCGAAGAGATGTTTCGCTCGAATGCTGCAGTTGTTGGACCAAAGATGGTGATGTGGGATGACGTCACGGTGTTGCAGAGTGTTGGACTTGGAGCAGACCGCATTGGCGATATCAATCCCTTGGTTAAGTCAGGTGAAAAAGATCAGCAACAACATGATGCAGTACGCGACGTGTTCTTGCTTCCATCTGCATGCTTGCTGGTGCGAGCAGACTTGTTTCGCGAGATTGGTGGTTTTTCTCCCGACATTGCGTTATTTGGTGAAGACCTGGATTTTTGTTGGCGAGCACATCTGAGCGGCGCGCGCGTACTTGTTGTGCCAACTGCTCGGGCGCGCCATCGAGCAGAGATGAATGCATCGCGATCGATTGCAACCATGAGTGCGCTCGAGGCAAGACATCGCGTGCGCACAGTGGCCACCTTGTCGGGAAGGATTCAGTTGCCTGTCGTGATGATGCAACTGTTGCTCATGGCAATTGCGCGAGTGTTCATCGGTGTCTTCAATGGAACATTTCGAGAAGCACAGTCGTCGCTACGAGCATCAGTGGCGGTGATCTTGGATGTTGGTTACATCGTGCGACGTCGAGCAGAGGTGCGACCATATCGACGGATCCCTGCTGCAGAAATCCATGACCTACAGAGTCGTGGGAGCGCTCGTCTGTGGGCATTTATTCGTAAACGACAGACACGAGTTCAAGAGTTGTCAGGACTGAGTGCACAGGATCTTGCAGATCCAAAGTCGCGAACTGTAGGCATCATTGCGCTTGTTGTGATTGGGCTTATTGTGATCGGCAGCCGAGGACTGATTGGTGATGGAGTTGCATCGGTTGGCCAATTCTTGCCACTTCGAAGTGCAACTGAATCGCCGTCAGCATTGTTCTCGTCGTTTGTGAGCGGTTGGTGGCATGGGGGATTTGGTCAGGCGAGTGCAAGCCCAACAGGGATTGCGTTGCTCGCAGTTGCTGGCGCTGGTGTGCTGGGAAGGCTCGGTGCATTGCAAACACTTGGCGTAGTTGGCGCAATTGTGGTGGGCAGTTTTGGCTTGTGGCAAGTAACGAGTGGTTTTTTTGGTTCGCGCGCACGCATCGTCGGATTTTTGATCTATGCAGCAGTCCCTGTTCCATATGTCGCAGTTGCTCACGGCCGATTTGAGGTCTTGGTGTGTTTTGCTGCGCTGCCGTGGATGCTGAGGCTGTTGGTGCGGATTGGTCAGCGTCCGGTCGGTATTCAAAAGACTCAGTTGTTGGCAACGACAATCTTGTTTGGCGCTGTGGTGATGGCGTTTGCTCCGGTTTTTGCAATTGTTGCCCTCTGGGCAGGCGCCGCGTGGATGATTGCAGACCTTGTTTTGCGAGTTCGACTGCGAGCCGTTATTGCAGTTGCACAATTGTTGGTGGTGATGAGTATCGGCGCTGTGGCGTTGAATTTTCCATGGTCTGGCGGATTTTTTGCGACAGATTGGTGGCAACAAATTATTGGTGTGCAATCAACTAGCAAAGGACACATTGGAATTGCAACGCTTGCTCGAATGGACGGCGGAGTACTTGCAGTCTCTGTGTTGGTGCTTGGCTTCTATGTGCCTGTGATCGTTGGCCTGCTGATTGTGCGAGGCGACAAATTAGTGTGGGCAGCAAGGTCTGCATCTCTTGTTGTAACTACATGTATCGCAATCGCGTTGATCGATGCCGGGTACGTGCATCTTGGTGTTCCCGAATATGGCGTCATGTTCGTAGTGGTCGCATGCGGTCTTTCGTTGGCTTCGACCACCATGGCAAGTTTTGTTTTTGATAATCAATCCGAAGATGCTTACAGATGGGGGAAAGCTCTTGCTGGCATAGCTGGCGTATGCCTTGCCATTGCGTGTTTGCCCGTAGTTGCTCAGACTGCAAATGGGCGTTGGGGTCAGCCAAAAGTTTCACTTGCTCAATTGGTGGCGCAGTTGCCAACCAACCCAGAGTCTGGTGACTACAACGTTGTGTATGTAGGACGAAGCGAGGTGTTGGGGTTGCCTGCGATGCGACTGAACGACACAACTGCTTTTGCGATCGCTCAAGACGGAGAACTGACCATGCGCGATCATTGGTTGGCGCCAAGTAATGCGCTTACCGATGCCGCTGGGCAGGCATTGAATGCAGCAATTTCTCGACAGACCGTGCGAACAGGTCGTCTGCTATCAAGTCTTGGTGTGCGCTATATCGTTGTGCCGATTATCGATGGTGCTGCGTCGACCAACAAGCTACCGCTCGAGGCGCCAACTGGATTATTGGATGGACTCTCGCTACAGCTTGATTTTCGTCGTGTTTATACGGCAAGTGATCTCGTGATCTTCGAAAACATGGCATACATTCCTTCACTGACGAAACTCGATGAAGCGTCTGCGGTTTTGAGCCAGCAAGGTGGAACCAACGCTCTTCTGTCGTCACAATTGCGAGTAGAGCAGGTGATATCGCGGGTTGGTGATATTGGGAGTCTGCCAACTTCTCTTGAAAATGGAACGGTGCACGTCGCTGTTCCTTTTAGCGACGACTTGGTATTACATGTCAATGACTCAGACGTTATCCCTCGCGTTGCATTTGGAGGAACAACGGCCTTCGATTCGCCTGCGGCGGGAGTGGCGACTCTCGGTTTTAGAACGCCATGGAGTCACTTGGCTTTGCTCTTGATGCAATTGATCTTGTGGAGCATCGCAATCATTGCGACATTTAATCTCAAGCGCTTAAAATCACGTATCGGCGTGCGCCGCATTCAGCCCATTGTGCTTGGCGAGTCGAATGATGTTGCGTTGAAATTTTCGAACACAACTGCTCACACCGACGAAGAAGGCAACGGGTTATCGTGAAACTCAAGTCGAATTTCTTTGCATCGGGAACACCGTCGCATATGACAGTGCGCCAATTGATTTTGGTTGTAGTGGTGCTTGTTGCGGGTGCGACTCTGGTGACGATCGACGGCAGCAGTGATGGAAATGTGCAAACCGATCTTACGCAAAGCAATCTTTTGGCAGCCACAGGCATCGCCGAAATGCCATTTGTTTCGAGCGAAGATGTAATGACGACTAATTGGTTTTGTCCTGGTGTGCCAGCAAATGACGACACGATCTCGAGCAGTTTGGTGATTGCAAACTCTTCCGAGACAGATTTTTCTGCAACCGTGACGTTGCTGAGCAAAGATCAAACTCCTGTGGTCAATGCAGTGTCGGTGCCGGCTAGATCGCACATCACGCTCGATGCTCGAGGCGGCATTACTTCGCCGTTTGTAAGTGCAATTGTCGAAATAGTTGGCCCCGAGGGTTCTGTCGAACAGATCGTGAGGCATCCAGCTGGTGACGCAGTAGTGCTGTGCGCTACGCAACCGTCCAAAGATTGGTATTTCGCCGATGGTTTTACCGGTGCCGATTCAATTGAACAAATAGTGATGACGAATCCATATGTGGATGCCACGGTTGTCGACATCACCTTTGTGACGACAGATGCGCAACGCAGCCCAGAGCAATTGCAGGGCTTTGTGTTGCCTCCAAACTCTGTTGTTGCTCTGTCAATGGATGAACAGGGTGCGCGCAATGAACCAATAGTGGCGGTTTCCATTCATGCATCATCAGGACGTTTGGTGGCGGGGCGAGCACAGCACTATTTAGGTCAAGGTCGCCTCGGTTATTCAATGAGTCTTGGTGCACCTGCCATGAGCACACAATGGTGGTTTGCCGACGGTGAAAAGATTGCGGGTAATTCAGAAAACCTGATTATCTACAACCCAAGCAGCCGTGATCGTTCGTTGAGTGTTGTTTTTATCAACGGCAGTGACTCGGCAAACAGCATTGAACCACTGTTGATCACAGCGCCCGCTCACCGTGTCACGACTATCGATACTGGAACGATTCCGAGCCTTCCCGTTGGAAGATACGGAATCATCGTGTCGACTAATGATCAAGACAAGGGTGATTCGCTTGGAATCGTTGTTGAGCAAGTCATCAATCGACGTGATGGCAACACGGTAGGAACTTCGATTGTTTTGGGCGCACCGCATAATTCCGGATCCACAGTGTGGACATTGCCGAGTGGGGTTTCGTCGAGCGAGGATGCTTTGCAGATCATGAACACGACATCCCAAGAGGCAACAGTGAGCGTGTATCAGGTTGGACCAGCGGGCGCAGTGGTGCTCGGGGGACTTGAATCGTTGGTATTGTCGGCAGGCGGAGTGTTATCGATTGGTGTTCCTCCGGGATTGCCGGATGCGCAAATCATTGTGCAATCAACAATGGCAGTGGTGGTGCAGCGACTGTTTCTACGAGGTCACGACCTCTTTGGACGTAGTGCAGCGCTTGCGCTTCCGCATTTGCCCTCACCACAAATGGATGTGTTAGCGCCGTGATTCGGTTCGTGATTGTTGGAGTAGTGATCGTGGTTGCGTTGCTCGCCAATCTGTGGCAACGCAAACGACAAGTAGATGCGCCCACACAAGGCACTTCAGAATTGCCAACCCAAATAGATCGAGCAGATTTTGTGCGACCAGATGCGCAGTGGATTGTGTTGGCGTTTACCTCTGCTTCGTGCACGACGTGTGCCGATATCGAACGTAAAGTGCGAGTGCTCGAAACAAATAGCGTTGCGATTCAGATACTCGAATACACTGCAGAACGAGCATTGCATGCTCGTTACAAGATCGATGCCGTTCCGTCGGTGTTAATGGCCGACTCGAACGGGGTCGTGCAGGCAAATTTTTTAGGTCCAGTAACCGCAACCGACATGTGGGCTGCGTTGGCGAGGGTTCGAGACTCAGTCGTGTAATTGAGTTGGTGAATCGTTAGACGATCTACCTTCGGTGACCCGTGTTGGCTGACCGAGCCCTTGTTGGACTAAGCGAGAAACCATTGCACCATCAATCGTTTCATTATCGAGCAGCGACTGTGCGACTAAGTCCAAACCTGGTCGATGCTTTTCGAGCATCACGCGAGCGCGTTTTTCTTGCTCGAGCAAGATGCGACCAATTTCTTCGTCGATCTTGCGCGCCGTTTCGTCGGAGTATTCGCGCCCACTTGTCATCAAGTCTTCCCCAAGGAAAACCTGCTGCTGTCCAGACCATGCCATTGGGCCAACTGCATCGCTCATGCCCCATTCGCGAACCATTCGACGCGCAATTCCTGTGGCTTGTTCGAGGTCGTTGGCAGCACCACTGTTGAGTGAACCAAATACCATCATCTCTGCAACACGTCCACCCATTGCTTTGCAAATCACGTCTTCGAAAAACTCACGCGAATACGTGTGTCGTTCTGCTGGCAGCGTCCACGTGACACCGAGCGCCATACCGCGGGGGAGAATAGTTACTTTGTGTAGTGGATCACTGTGTGGCAACACGGTGGCAAGAACTGCGTGCCCGCCTTCGTGATATGCCGTTGCGCGCTTTTCTTCTGCGTTGAGCACGAGGCTTTCACGGCTGGCTCCCAAGACGACTCTGTCGCGAGCATTTTCAAAGTCGATGCGCTCGATATGGGTTGATCCACGACGCACTGCAAAGAGTGCTGCCTCGTTGACAAGGTTGGCTAAGTCGGCGCCACTCATGCCTGGAGTTGCCTTAGCCATGGTGTCGAGATCGACGTCTTGGCCCATGCGCTTGCCCACCGAGTGCACTTTGAGAATCGCCAAACGCTCGTCTGATTCTGGCAAGGGAACAATGATTTGGCGATCAAAGCGACCTGGGCGAAGTAATGCAGCATCCAAAATGTCTGGACGGTTGGTTGCTGCCAACACAACAATGCCCTCGGTGGCTTCAAAGCCATCCATCTCGGCCAGCATCTGATTGAGCGTCTGCTCGCGCTCGTCGTGCCCACCGCCAAGACCTGCGCCGCGCTTGCGACCGATCGAATCAATTTCGTCGACAAAAATAATTGCGCGTCCCATCTTGGATGCTTGTTGAAAGAGGTCGCGCACACGGCTTGCACCAACACCTACAAACATCTCCATGAAGTCAGAGCCAGTAACTGACAAGAAACCAACTCCTGCTTCGCCTGCAACCGCACGAGCAAACAATGTCTTTCC
>CAXNIQ010000047.1:0-8621 GCA_964202465.1 Ilumatobacteraceae bacterium | reverse complement strand
CAGCCGCGGTGCATTGATCTTGACAGATCTCGAGTGGTCCATTGACGGTTTTGGGATGAAGTTGATTGCTGCTGCCTTGACAAGTTCTTCGCCGTGGCCGGTGACGCACTCAGGGTCTGGTCCATCGAGTGGTATGCCAGTAAAGAATTTGGCGGCCATGCAACCACCTTGGCAGGCGTCGTAGCTTCCGCATGCCGAGCACGCTCCGGCTGATTCTGGCTCGCGCAGCGAGAGAAACAGTTCGCTTTCTTTCCACACTTTGGTGAAACCACCATCGTTCAGAAGTGATCCGGCTTTGAATTGAGCATGAATCACGAATGGGCATGCGTACACATCGCCAATCGGATCGATCAAGCACACGACACGGCCAGCGCCACACAGGTTGAGACCAGGGAGTGACTCGCCAAACGCATTTAAGTGAAAAAACGAGTCGCCAGTGAGCACGTTTTCGCCATGCTTCATCAGCCAGTCGTAAATCTGGCGCTGTTGTCGTTGGGTTGGGTGCAATTCGTCCCATGTGTCGGCACCTCTGCCCGATGGACGCAGGCGAGTGATGCGTAGCTGTGCGCCGTATGAGTCGGCAAGCGCTTTAAAAGCGTCCAGTTGGTCGACATTGTGTCGTGTAACGACCACGGAAATTTTGAATTGACCAAAGTTTGCGTCACGCAAATGATTCATCGCAGTGATTGCAGTTGCATACGAACCCTTACCACGCACATCGTCGTTGGTGGCGGCGTCAACGCCATCGAGACTGATCTGAATATCGAGATAATTCATCGCGGCCAAACGTTGTGCATTCTCTGCGGTGATGTACGTGCCATTGGTTGAAAACTTGACACCGATGTCGTTGGCATCTGCATGTTCGAGAATTTCAAAGAAGTCTTTGCGGAGCATTGGCTCGCCGCCGCCGATGTTGATATAAAAAACTTGCAAGTCACGCAACTCGTCGAGCACGGCTTTTGCTTGATTGGTTGAAAGTTCGCGTGGGTCTCTGGTGCCACTGCTCGACAAACAATGCACGCACTGCAGATTGCATGCGTAGGTGATTTCCCATGTCAAACAAATTGGAGCGTCAAGTCCAGCCTTGAGTTGGTTTGCGAGTTTGCTACCTGACACGAATGATGTCCGACGCAACGAGAGAGTCAATGGCTTGAATAAAACTTGGCCAGCGAGCAGGTTGAATATCGTGAGCTCCCAGTGCATCTTGCACGGTGGCGTAGTCGGCGATGTCGCGAACCACAGCAACTACGTCTGGGTGTTTTAAGAAAACGAGTTTGCGATTGCCATAGTGATAGGCAAGTGCGCCAAACGTTTCGGGTCGCAGTGCTACTTGTGGGTTGAGCTCGCATGCCGTTTCCAGCGTGATTGACATGATTGGTGATAGATAATGTCTGTGGTTAATAGACGCCGCACATGCCGTCGATAGAGATTTCTTCGACGAGCAGTTCGGCGACAACTGGCGCAATGGCCTGATTAGCCGATTCCGTTTCCTGCACAGTTTCGCTCACTTGGGCTGTAGTAGTCGGTTCCATTACCTGCCAACAATACTCAAATGCCACCTCTCGGGCTATTGTCAGCAGTAGGAACCGCGGCTATCAGAGCCTCGTTTAATAGCCATATGTAGTAGCCACATTTAATAGCCAAAAATTAGGGGGACATCGTGAAGACAAAAGCAGCCGTGTTGTGGGAAGTCAATGCTCCGTGGAGCATCGAGGAGATTGAGCTTGATGCACCAGGCCCAAACGAAGTATTGGTCAAGTTGGCCGCTTCGGGTCTGTGTCACTCGGACGAACACGTAGTCACGGGAGACCTACCGTTTGAGTTGCCAATGGTTGGCGGCCACGAAGGCGCTGGTGTTGTGCAACAAGTGGGTGCAAACGTAAGTTGGCTTGCACCTGGCGATCACGTCGTCTTCGGTTTCATTCCGTCATGTGGACGTTGCGTGAGTTGCTCGACTGGTCACCAAAACTTGTGTGACCTCGGTGCTTACTTGGGGTCAGGCAAACAGATCAGCGATCAGACTTCACGTCACCATGCGGGTGGCAAAGACCTGGGCATCATGTGCTTGCTCGGAACATTTGCGCAACACACCGTGGTGCATGAAGCCAGTTGCATCAAGATCGAACAAGATGTGCCACTCGACCGAGCATGCTTGCTCGGCTGTGGTGTTGTGACTGGTTGGGGCTCAAGCGTGTATGCCGCCGAAGTAAAACCCGGCGACACCGTTGTCGTCGTCGGTGTTGGTGGCATCGGAGCCAATGCAATTCAGGGCGCACGCATTGCTGGTGCAAAACAAATTATTGCGATTGATCCAATTGAGTTCAAGCGCGAGAAGGCAATGGAGTTTGGTGCAACACATAGCGCTAACTCGATGGCCGAAGCAGTTCCTCTGTTGCAAGAACTCACGCGTGGCGCAATGGCCAACAAAGTCGTCATGACGATGGGTATCGGCAGTGGCGCTGTGATTCATGAAGCAATGGCGCTGACCGCAAAAGGTGGTCGTGTCGTAGTTACTAACATTCACCCCGCAATGGAGTTCGGTGCATCGATCAGTCTGCTTGACCTGACCTTGATGGAGAAGCAACTTGTTGGTTCACTCTTTGGTTCTGGCAATCCGCGTTCAGATATTCCAAAGCTGCTCGGCTTGTATCGCGAAGGCCAACTCGATCTTGATGGTCTTGTCACTCGCACATATACGTTGAACGACATCAACGAGGGTTATCGCGCGATGCGTGACGGAGAAAATATCCGTGGCGTCATCAAATATGACTGATTCCCAAACGTCCAGGCAGATCATTGGTGCTGTTGGCAACAATGTTGTTGGTCGACAGCACGAAATAGAGATGGTTGTTGCGGCGCTTGTCGCAGGTCGACACATGTTGCTTGAAGGCCCACCGGGCACAGGCAAGAGCACACTGTTACGAGCAGTTGCGCAAGCCATGTCAGTTGGGTTTTCGTTTGTTGAAGGCAATGCCGAGCTCACACCAGCGCGATTGATTGGCCACTTTGACCCAGCGCGCGTCTTGAGCGATGGCTACACACCAGATGTCTTTGTCGATGGACCGCTTGTTACTGCCCTGCGCGAGGGTTCGTTGTTGTATGTAGAAGAGATCAACCGAATTCCTGAAGAGACACTCAACGTATTGATCACGGTGATGAGTGAAGGCGAAATCACCGTTCCACGTCTAGGCAAAGTGAGTGGTGTAGATGGTTTTCGGCTAGTCGCTGCAATGAATCCGTTTGATGCCGTGGGTACTGCTCGCATTTCAAGCGCCGTATACGACAGAGTGTGCCGCGTTGCGATGACATATCAATCTTCGCAAGATGAGTGCGCAATTGTTGATCGCAATCTCAAGGCCAATAGCCCAAAAAGCAACTCTGGTGTGCAACCAGATGCTGCTTGGGTAACGAAAGTTGTGGAAGTGGTTCGTCGCACGCGCAACCACACTGATTTGCGAGTCGGATCTTCGGTGCGAGGGGCCATCGACACAGCGTTGGTGGCGTCAAGTTTGGCCGAGGTGCGGGCATCTAAGAATATTTCTGCGTCGATCGGGCTTGATAGCGCGCTTGTTGCCCTGAGTGGCAGAGTGCGAACACGCGAAGGAAGCGTGCGCAGCGCAGAAGAGGTAGTCACTGAAATCTGGAATGATGTTTTTGGCACGACTGCTGGCGACGAGTCAGCGGGAAAAGCTGGCGCCCCGACTGGGGCCACGACCTCGAACTAGCAAATCCCCCAATCAAAGAGGGCGCACTCGCCGAACAAGCAGAGAGTCAAGCAAATAAGAAGACTGTTTCGCGCAGTGATCTTGCACGACACGATCGATTTGAACAAATCTCTCCTGAAGTCGGAGAACTGGATGAGGCCGCTATTGATGAAGCACTCAACGATGCGCCTGATGAAGTGCTTGGCATGCTTGCCGACTTGACTGCAGCAACCGATCCAAAGCTGCGTGAACTTGCGCGCCGACTCGCTGGTCGAGTGATGCTCGAGATTGCGCGCACAGGTAAGCCGCGCCCACGTGGCATCGGCAAGATGACTTTGGTTAACTACCAGCCAGATGCAGGCGACATCGACATCGATGCAAGCCTTGATGGACTCAACGAGATTCGAGCGCATGGAGCGGTCGATGTGGATGCACTGAAGGTGCGAGGGTGGACAAAGCCAGGTACAGCATTCAGTTTGGTGGTTGACCGCAGTGGCTCGATGGGCGGCAAGCCACTTGCCAATTCGGCAATGGCCACTGCTGCTGTGGCCAGTCGCGAACCAAGCGATTACAGCGTGCTGGTGTTTGGCAATGATGTTGTGGTCGCAAAATCGCAAGATGTTTCGCGCTCAACCGAACAGGTAGTCAACACGGTGTTGTCGTTACGCGGGTTTGGCACAACAAATCTTGCGCAAGCTCTCACAACAGCAAGCCAGCAGCTTGCGCGATCTCGCGCAGGTAGACGGGTGACGATTTTGTTTTCGGATTGTCGCTCAACAGTCGAGGGTGATGCTGTGCTTGCTGGTTGTTCGCTCGAAGAGCTTGTAGTCATCGCACCAATCGATGATGATGCCGAGGCTCGGGTGTTTGCGCAACGGGTTGGTGCACGGTTTACAACGGTGAGTGGGCCGAGCGACGTGCCTGACGCACTACGACGAGTGCTCGACTAGCGGCAACTCGGATCGTTTGGAGGAGAAACACCGAGCGTTGCTTGCTCTGGTGCGACAACTGGAAGGGTTGGTGGTGGCGCAGATGATGAAGCGTTACTCGCGTATTTCACGTAATTGACTGATGTTATGTCACTACTGATCACACCACCGAGGGCGCCTTCGGTTGTTGCGATGTCAGAAGTTGTCACGTCGGTAGTTACTGGCGCGTCGGCCACACTTCCTGGTGTCGCAAAACTTGCTTTGCCCTGAAAGAGCGCGAGAATTTCGCGCATCGTGTCGTTTTGTATACGGGGAACAAGCACGGCTTGATCACCGACCATTTCACCTGATGCAGCGATTGTGTAGGTGGGGATTTTGCTCGTGTTGAGATCGCGCATTGCTTGAGCCAATTGCAGCATTGAGATTGGCGTAAGTTGATCATCAGTAATCACATTTTTGAGCGCGGCGTTAAGCAGTTTGTTTGCAACAGTCGGGCTACTTGAACCTTTGTCGAGAGCGCGTTGCATGGCGCGACGAATAAAGTCTTGTTGACGACTGATGCGACCAAGATCGCCAGTTCCATCTTTGATCCACTCATTTTTTGCAGGGTCAAAGTATGAGTAACCAGATCGAGAACGCACATATGCAAGGGCATGATCTCCGGAAAACTCGAAGCAGCTAGGAGCCGGTACGTACAAACCTGTCTTTTTGTCGCGAGTCTCATACAAAAATGGAATGCTCACTCCGCCTACCGCATTCACAATTTCTTTAAACGCGCAAAAGTCGATGTTGACGTAGTGGTCGATACTGATTCCAAAGTTTTGGTAAATCGTGTCGACGAGCTTGTTTGGGTTTTTCCGATCAAACGCAGTATTAATTCGGTTGGTACGAGTAGAACCAGCAATTTTGACCCACAAGTCGCGCGGGAAAGACAAGAAAGCCGCGTTGTTGTCTTTTGGATCGACGCGGATAATCATGATTGTGTCGCTGCGCTCACCAAAACTTGTACGGTCGCCAAATGCTCCGGCATACGGAGAATTTGGGTCGACGCAACTGCCGTTGTCGGAACCAGTGAGCAAAAAGTTCTTGGCGACGAGGTCGCCTTCGGTCAAATTCCAGTTATCCGAAGGAGTGATTTCGGCGTCGGTGCTTGGTTGACCGTTAGGGTCACGATTGAGTGACACAACTTGTCGGGCGTTGAGACGATTGTTGGCCCACAACATTCCAACGCCAGCAATGAGCAATGAAAAAACCACAACAATGTTGAGTGCAAGAACGAAGTAGTGCGAACGAGGTCGCTTGTAGTGACTCTTTATGCGGCGCTTGGTGCCCCTCACTTTGCGTCCACTACTGGCGCGAGTCGCACAGTCGTCACAATGTGCGCGACTGAATCACCTACTGTGTGCGAAACAAATTCGATTGCAGGCACGACACCTGCATTTTGTAAGTCACCGATACATGATTTGAGTGCAGCGATCTGATTGTCGGTGGCACTCACCGATGTGTATTCAACATCGGCGCGTTGCGAGAGTTTGGCTTCAGTCTTGGTGCGACGGATCACGCCGATCACGTTGCAGGCGCAATCGAGCATCAACTCGGCGGCATCAACATGTTTGGTGTCACCTGTGATCTCGCCAACTGTTGGCCACTGCGACAAGTGGATCGAATTCTTTTTCCACCAACTCCACACCTCTTCGGTGGCAAACGGAATGTGTGGTGCAAACAATCGCTGCATCACGCTGAGTGCGCGCTGCAGAGCGGCCCGTGCAGACGCCGAGATGTCGGTGGTGCCGTATGCCCGCATCTTGACAAGCTCGAGGTAGTCGTCACAAAACCACCAGAAAAATGATTCGGTGCGTTCGAGCGCACGCGCGTAGTCGAATGTCTCAAATGCAGTTGTCGCGTCATTGATGACAACGCTGAGTCGCTGCAACATGGCAACGTCGAGTGGTTCAGTTGGCACAACATCTGCGCTTACGTCGCCCGCGCCCAAGACAAATTTGGTTGCATTGAGCAACTTGGTGGCCAATTTGCGGCCAACCTTCATTTGGTCTTCGCTAAATGCAGTGTCGACGCCTGGTCGGGCAGAAGCAGCCCAGTAACGCACAGCATCGCTGCCATATTGCTCAAACAAATCGATGGGCGTAACAACATTGCCCTTCGACTTCGACATCTTCTTGCGATCGGGGTCCAAGATCCATCCCGACAGTGCAGCATTGCGCCACGGAGCAACACCGTGCTCGAAGTGTGAACGAACTGTTGTTGCAAACAACCATGTGCGAATGATGTCGTGACCCTGAGGGCGTACATCCATTGGAAACACGTTGTCAAACATTGCTGGGTCGTCGAGCCAGCGGCCGGCAATTTGTGGTGTCAGTGACGATGTGGCCCACGTGTCGAGCACATCGGCGTCACCAACAAACCCGCCCGGTACACCGCGCTGAGCTTCGGTGAAATCACTTGGTATATCGGTGCTCGGATCAATTGGCAAACGCGAAGCATCAGGAACAAGCGGGTTTGAATAGTCGGGTTCACAGGCTTGATTGAGTCGATACCACAGCGGTACTGGCACACCGAAGTAACGCTGACGACTCACGAGCCAGTCACCATTGAGGCCGTCAACCCAGTTGCTATATCGATGTTGCATGAACTCTGGGTGCCAAGCTAACTGCTCGCCTCGTGCCAGCAACGCTGCGCGCAAATCGGCATCGCGACCGCCGTTGCGGATGTACCACTGACGACTTGTGACGATCTCGAGTGGTCGATCGCCCTTTTCGTAAAACTTGACAGGGTGGGTGATCGGTTTTGGCTCGCCGCGCAAGTCTCCACTGGTGCGCAACATCTCGACAATGGCGGTTTGTGCCTGCTTCACCGATTTGCCTGCAAGTGCCGCGTAGTGCTCGAGACCGGCAAGGTTTGTCATGCCGTCTGGCGCTTGCGTCAAGATGCGACCATCGCGTCCAATAATTGGTCGTGTTGGCAAATTCAGTTCGCGCCACCACACCACGTCGGTGAGATCGCCAAACGTGCAGACCATTGCAATGCCCGTGCCTTTGTCGATCTGTGCAAGTTCGTGTGCGAGCACAGGCACGGCAACATCAAACAACGGTGTGCGCACCATGGTGCCAAAAAATGGCTTGTAGCGGTCGTCGTCTGGGTGAGCAACGAGTGCAACGCATGCAGGAATGAGTTCAGGTCGCGTAGTCGCGATCAGTATTTCGGCACCAGACTCGTGCGCGAAAGATATGTCGTGGAATGCGCCAGGACGCTCGCGGTCTTCTAACTCGGCTTGTGCGACAGCTGTTCCAAAATCGACGTCCCACAATGTTGGTGCTTCTTGCGCATAAGCCTCGCCGCGCGACAAGTTGCGCAAGAACGCGTCTTGACTTGTGCGTCGCGCGTGATCACTGATGGTGGTGTACAACAACGACCAGTCAACCGACAATCCAAGTCTGCGAAACAGGTCTTCAAATATTTTTTCGTCTTGGTGTGTCAGCTCTTCGCACAACGCAATGAAGTTTGGGCGAGAAATTGCAACCGCACGGTGATCTTTTGGAACGTCGCCGCGAAATGGCGGTACAAATGTAGGGTCATGAGCAACGCTCGGGTCGCACGATACGCCAAAATAATTTTGTACGCGTCGCTCGGTCGGAAGTCCGTTGTCGTCCCAACCCATCGGATAAAAAACTGACTTGCCGCGCATGCGCCAAAACCTGGCGACAGCATCGGTGTGTGTGTAACTGAACACGTGACCCATGTGCAACGAACCGCTCACGGTGGGCGGAGGAGTATCGATGGCAAAGACGTTGTCGCGAGTGGCCTTGCGGTCGAACGCGTACGTGCCCAAGGCGTCCCACTGTGCAATCAACTTGCTTTCGACGTTGTCGAGGGAGGGCTTATCGGGCACGGTCATCGCGCATTAACTGTATTGGGTCAGGCCACTGCTTGGCCTACAACTGCGCCTCTAGGCTGTGTGCGTGCTGCACTT
>CAXNIQ010000046.1:0-8629 GCA_964202465.1 Ilumatobacteraceae bacterium | reverse complement strand
CGACCAATGAACTGAACTTCATCGTGCAAAAGTTTGCACGTGCCGTTATTGGTACCAACAACATCGATTCATGTAATCGAACTTGACATGCTCCCAGCGTGGTCGGTCTGGCCACAGTCTTCGGAGCAGGTGGAGGAACATCGAGTTATCAAGAGGTTGAAACAACCGACCTCATTGTGATGTGGGGCTCAAATGCTCGCAACGCTCACCCAATTTATTTTCAGCACGTACTCAAGGGCATTCATAACGGAGCCAAAATGTATTCGGTTGATCCGCGCCGTTCAGAAACTGCTCAATGGGCAGACTTGTGGTTAGGACTCAACGTCGGCTCCGATGTTGCACTCTCTAACACCATCGCACGCGAGATCATTCACGCTGGTCTCACCAATCGTTCATTCATCGAAAACTCGACGAGCGGCTTTACTGAGTATGCAGCATCTGTTGAGGAGTGGACTCTCGAGCAAGGCAGCAAAGTTACTGGAGTGCCGCCAGAAGCAATCCGCGAACTTGCACACGCACTTGGTAACGCAAAGAGTGCACAGATTTGTTGGACGCTTGGCATCACCGAACACCACAACGGCGTCGACAATGTGTTGTCGCTCATCAACCTTGCGTTGTTGTGTGGACATGTAGGTCGCCCAGGCGCTGGCCTTAGCCCATTGCGCGGACAAAACAATGTGCAGGGCGGCGGCGACATGGGCGCATTGCCAAACAAGTTGCCAGGTTTTCAAGATGTTGAAGACGATGTTGCTCGCACCAAGTTTGAGAAAATGTGGAACGTCACAATCCCGCCGAAGAATGGCTGGAACTTGACGCAGATGTTTGAAGCAATGGAACACGGCAAAATGAAATCTGCGTTTGTAATTGGCGAAAACCCAGCTCAATCAGAAGCCGATGGCGCGCACGCAACAGCATTACTCAAAAATCTTGATCATCTCGTAGTGCAAGACATCTTTCTCACAAAGACTGCCGAACTTGCAGACGTTGTGCTGCCTGGTTCGGCATCGTGGTGCGAAGCAGATGGCACCGTCACTAACTCTGAGCGTCGCGTGCAGCGAGTGCGCAAAGCCATCACCCCTCCAGGTAACGCCCACGACGATATTCAAATTATCCTCGACCTTGCAGCCCTAATGGGACATTCATGGACATACGACTCGAGCGAGCATGTGTGGAACGAGTTGCGCAGCTTGTCGCCGATGCACTTTGGCATGACCTACACACGACTTGCCGACTTGGGTGGCATTCAGTGGCCCTGCTTCTCCGAAGACACGCTCGAGCCGTCGTATCTTCATGGCAGATTGTGGGCCCAAAAACTTGAAGACCGCGGACGCCTCGCACCATTTAGCGTGGTGATTGACTCGCCACCTGTTGAAAAGACGACTCCGGAGTTTCCTCTTCGGCTGACTACTGGGCGCCGACTTGATTCGTACAACACCGGCGTGCAGTCGGGCGGTTTTCCTAGCCCGTTGCGCATGGCAGAAACCGTTGACCTGTCGCCTGAAGACGCTGTTTCGATGGGCATTGTCGATGGGGAAATCGTGCGCATCACATCGCCTCGCGGCACCGTCGACGCCCCGGCACGCATTGATGATGGACTTCGCCCAGGACTCGTCTTCATGACTCCGCACTTCCCAGATGAAGTCGACACCAATTTGCTTACGATCGAAGCAATTGATCCAAAATCCGGAACTGCCGAATTCAAGGCTGCTGCCGTGCGGATCGACAAGATTTCAAAGAGCGAGATACGCGTTCCCGTTGCTGGCGAATAGCCCAGCATTACGCTGTTGCCAACATGGATCTTAAAGTCAATTCATCTGTTGCGACGCCCGATGAGCGCGATGCTGTTGACAGCGTGCTCGGCAAACCAACCCAATACACCCAAGGTGGGATAAGAAACGAGCAAGACTTGCGCATCTCGCGAGCTGGTGAAGCGCTTCGCAATCTGCGCCACATGTTGTTGCCAACATTGCATGCCGTAAACGATCGCATCGGTTGGATTAGTCGCGGCGCGATAAATTACATCGCCCAACAACTTGATGTTGCACCAGCCGAGATTTATGGCGTCGCAAGCTTTTATGCATTGTTCTCGACCACAGAGCGCCAAAAGCGCCAAGTGCACGTGTGTATCGACTTGGCATGTCGCGCAATGGGCGGTTTGCGCGAAGACCAACTTCCCGAAGGTACGCACCCATCCCCATGTCTCGGCACATGCGAGCGCGCACCTGCCGTGCTCGTCATCGAGGCCGGCAACCCAGCCCGCCACGAGGTGCTCGCGCCAGCCACACCGGTGCAGATCAACGCACTCGCCAAAGGTGCATGGCCAGATGCTGAAGCAACCGTCGTGTTAGCCACTCCGCAAGTTGCAAATGATTCAACAAATCTCGTGCTGCTCGGTCGCATTGGCAAAGTTGACCCACTTTCCATCACCGACTACCAACAACATGGTGGCTTCGACGCATTGCGCAAGGCAGTGCAACTCGGCGCAACAGGTGTGATCGATGAAGTCAATGCGTCCCAACTTGTCGGTCGTGGTGGTGCAGCGTTTCCAACAGGACGCAAGTGGGGCGCGGTTGCCGGCCAACCAGCATTCCCCCACTACTCAATCTGCAACGCCGACGAATCAGAGCCCGGCACGTTTAAAGATCGCGTGATCATGGAAGGTGATCCATTCGCTCTCGTAGAGGCGATGATCATTGCCTCGTTCGCGACGGGTTGCGAACAAGGGTTTATCTATCTGCGCGGCGAATATCCGCGCGCAATTCGCAACGTGCAACATGCGATTGACGAATCGACTAAACACGGATTTTTGGGCGACAACATCTTGGGCTCTGGGTTTAACTTTGCACTTTCAATCGTTCGCGGTGCGGGCGCATACATCTGCGGTGAAGAAACCGCAATCTTCAACTCGATTGAGGGATTCCGCGGAGAACCTCGCAACAAGCCACCGTTTCCAGTTGAAGTTGGCGTGTTTGGCAAACCGACTCTCGTCAACAACGTCGAGACACTTGTCAACGTGCTCTCCATTGTCAAAGATGGTGGTGCTGCCTACGCTGCGCTTGGCACTGAGGGTTCAAAAGGTCGCAAGTTGTTTTGCCTCTCGGGCGCAGTTGCAAAGCCCGGCGTGTACGAAGTTGAGTTTGGCATCACACTGCGACAACTGATCGAACTTGGCGGTGGAATGCGCAAGGGGTCAACCTTGCAGGCAATTCTGTTGGGCGGCGCAGCAGGCGGTTTTGTTGGCCCAAATGATCTCGACTTGCCGCTGACCATGGAAGCCACTCGCGCTGCAGGTTCAAGTCTTGGTTCGGGTGTTGTGATGGTGCTCGACCAATCGGTCGACATGGTCGATCAACTACGTCGGATTGCAGCATTCTTCCGCGATGAATCGTGCGGCCAGTGTGTGCCATGTCGCGTCGGCACCGTGCGCCAAGAAGAGATCGTTTCTCGTTTGGCCAAGGGAGTTCGGTCGCAAGACATCGAATTGTTGCGCGAACTTGGCACAGTAATGCGCGATGCATCGATTTGCGGTCTTGGCCAAACAGCCAACAGCGCAATTGATTCTGCCATTAACAAACTGAAAGTATTTGCGCAATGAGCACTCAAGTGACTACCGGTTTGCAAGTGAGGCGCTCTGTGCAACTGACCATCGACGATCAGTCAGTTACAGTTGCAGAGGGCGAAACGATCTTGAGTGCGTGTCGCACAATGGGCAAAGAGATTCCCACCCTTTGTTATGGCGACACCATCACGCCAAAGAATGCTTGCAGAGTCTGCATGGTTGAGGTTGAAGGATCGCGTGTGTTGGTGCCTTCGTGCTCACGCAAAGTCGAACCTGGCATGGTGGTGCACACCGACACCGAGCGCACCGACCACAGTCGCAAACTCGTGCTCGAATTACTTGGCTCTTCGGTAGATCTTTCGCTGACCAAAAATGTTGCGCGCTGGAACACCGAATATGAAGCCGAGCCAACACGCTTCGGCAAGCCTGCAGCGCCAACCACTCATCGCGACGAAGCAACAACTGGCCATCACCACGTAGCCGATGGCTCGAGCGTCTCCAATGTGTTGCAGCCCGTCAAGATCGACAACGAACTCTACATACGCGACTATTCCAAATGCATCATGTGTTACCAGTGTGTTGATGCATGTGGCGAACAATGGCAAAACACATTTGCTATTGGTGTTGCAGGCCGCGGGTTCGATATTCGCATCTCAACCGAATTCAATGTTGATCTCACTGACTCGGCGTGTGTGTATTGCGGCAACTGCATTCAGGTCTGCCCCACCGGCGCACTGATGTTTACGAGCGAGTTCAACATGCGCGAGGCCGGCACATGGAAAGAAGCAGAACAGACGCAAACCGACACGATCTGCCCATACTGCGGTGTTGGATGCGCGCTCACGTTGCACGTTCAAGACAATGAGATCGTCAAGGTGACATCGCCAAGCGACCACTCTGTAACTCATGGCAACCTGTGCATTAAGGGCCGGTTTGGGTTTCAGCACGTACAAAACCACGCAGAGTAGATTGCCCTCATGGGCCAGTCACTTCCAATCATCTCGATTGAATCATTTGCAACAAGCACACCGGGTTCGGTCAACTACGACAACGACTCGTCCGAATTGTATGCAGCACTCAGCGAAATTGGTTTCGCCATCATCGTTGGTCATGGAGTCGAAGAGAAAATAGTCACCGATATGCGTAGTGCAGTCAAAACTGTTTTTGACACACCACGCGATGTCTTGATGCAAGACATGGTTGTCAAGGGAAATTACCGAGGCTTTGTGCCACTCGGCTACTTCACACCCAATTCGGGCACAGGTGCAGCCGATCAATACGAAGCGTGGAAGCTGCACAACGAAACCGACCCGAGCAACCCCGTGTGCGCTGAATGCTCGCTGTACGGACCAAATAAGTGGCCAAACATTTCTACTGATGTGCGCACTCCAATCATGGCGTACTGGAATGCACTGACCAAGGTGAGCGAACGCCTCATCATCGCATTGTGTAATCAATTGGGTTTCGACCAAAACATCTTGCTCTCGTACATGACCAACCCATTGACAAATATGACGTTGCTCAATTATCCGCCGATGCCATCGCAGTCTGATTCGTGGGGCATTCATCCGCACAAAGATTTCAATTTGCTCACTCTGCTTGCACACGACCCGATCGGTGGGCTTGAAGTACGCAATCGAAATGATGAGTGGCTCTTCGCAGACTGCCCGCCAAATGGAATAGTGCTCAATGTGGGCGACATGCTCGAGTTGTGGAGTGGCGGTCGACTGATCTCTACGCCACACCGAGTGCTCAATCGCTCGGGCAAACCCCGCCAGTCATTCCCCTATTTCTCTAAACCTCGATGGGATGTAGTGGTTGAGCCATTGCTCGAACCGATCGCCGGATTCGACCGACCGCCATTACACGTAGGCACTTCAGCGGCCGACATTTGGTACTCGAATTGGCCAGATACGGCTTCAACCGACCCCGCACAGGTACTTGGCAACTACAAGTAGTTACTGTTGCAGACATGACATTGTCACATAAAAAGACCAGTCGTAGCTTTGAGCCAAACGGTGATCTCAGCGTCACCCTTGCCACTGGACAAATTGCACATCGCGACCACATTGCTCAGTCGCAAAGGCTTGAGCGAAATTTTTACACAATTTGCCCAGGCGTGTGGTGTCTCGTTGGGAATGGCTTGTCAAACCAAACATTTGTCGATGCGCCTGAAGGCATCATCGCAATCGACACTGGCGAATCGATTGAAGAAATGCGTGCGGCCATCAAAGAATTGCGCGCAGTCACGACACGGCCAATCGTCGCCGTGCTGTACACACACTTTCACTATGTGGGTGGCACGAAGGCCGTATTCGAAGAAGACCCATCGGCAAAGATTCCCATCTGGGGACACGAGAAGATTGCATTCAACCGATTGCGCGCATCATCCGAGATTGCCACCGCATATGCTCGCGGACTCGTAGAACAATTTGCAGTCACGCTTCCACTCGATGGTGCAGACGGAGTTGTCAATGTTGGCCTTGGACAGTTTTTTCGCGACCCCGCGCACACCCCTCACACCTACGGGTTCATTGCACCCGAACATACTTTTAATTCTTCATCCACTATTCGTGTTGCGGGTCTTGATATTCAAGTCACACCAGCACCGTCTGACGCCGACGATTCGGTTACTTACTGGTTTGAATCACAGAAGCTTTGTGTCAACAACTTGGTGTGGCCAGTGCTGTTTAACGTGTTTGCAATACGTGGCGAGGAATACCGAGACCCGCAAGTGATGTTGCGCGGTCTTGACCACCTGCTTGGATTGCATTCCGAGCACCTCGCTGGCGCACATGGTCCCCCAATTAGCGGCGCCGACACAATTACAGATCGAGTCACGAAGTATCGAGACGCAATTCAGTTTTTATGGGATCAAACAGTGCGCCACACCAACTGCGGCATGTCGAGCGTCGACTTGGCTGCGACTATCCGACTGCCAGACCAATGCGATGACGACTACCTCACGTCAGAGCTGTATGGCGTAGCCGAACACCATGTGCGCCAGATACGAAGCGGAATTTTTGGTTTCTTTGATGGTCATGAAGCAAATCTGTTTCCACTGTCGACGCAAGAACATGCCGACCGAATGATCAAAGGATTTGGTGGCAAAGAGACTGTGCGTGCACAGGCACAAGGGGCAATTGATCACGACGACCTTCGCTTTGCCATCGAACTTGCTTCGTGGTTGGCGTACAGCACCGACCCAAGCGACTCAGACAGGCAACTGCTTGCAAGTGCCCTGCGCCTGGTTGCTCAACGAACACCTGCAGCCAACATCCGCAACTGGTGTCTTACTCGAGCGCGTCATTTGGACGGAAGTTTTGATGCAACACGATTCAACACACACCGCATCAATGAGCTACAAATTTTGTTTGGACCAATTTCGTTGAGCGTGAGTATTTTGCGCGTGCTGCTTGAACCAACTCGCGCAGTAGGCATCGATACTCATATTGCGTTCAAGTTTTCTCAAGGCACGACGGGACTGCATATTCGCAATTGCGTGGCCGTCCCAACTGACGGCTCAAGCGCGACAAATTCGATTTCGTGCGATTTGGCAGTGTGGGCCAATATTTTGAGCGGAAACACAACGCTGTCACAAGCAATTGTGGCTTCGGTATTGCAGATCGATGGCAATTCATCACATGTGTTGCACGCACTTGATTGTTTTGATGTTGCTGGTCTGCGTTCATGACACAACGGCTTCCAAAAGCAACACCCGCATTTGGTGGAGACATCTCGCGATTCATCGCTGAGTCAACGCCACAAAAACTCAAAGCCCCCACCGCCCCAGAGGGTGCTCCAAACATATTGCTCATCATGCTCGACGACGTTGGCTTCGGTTCATTTGGAAACTTTGGCGGTCCAGTGACGACTCCAGGACTCGACAAGATTGCCACAACCGGTTTGCGCTACAACCAATTTCACACCACTGCGCTCTGTTCGCCTACTCGGGCTGCATTGTTAACTGGACGCAATCATCACAGTGTGCACATGGGAGGCATCACCGAGATTTCCAACTCATTTCCTGGATACGACAGTGCGATACCACCAGAGTCGGCAACAGTTGCACAAGTACTGCGCATGTCTGGATACTCAACATCATGTTTTGGCAAGTGGCACCTCACGCCATCGTGGGAGCAAAGTCCCGCAGGACCATTTGATCGTTGGCCAACAGGCTTAGGTTTTGAACGCTTCTACGGGATCATGAGTGCAGAGTCTTCGCAATGGGAACCCCCTGTGTACGACCAAACCACACCCATCGCTCCGCATATTGGCAAACCTGGATATCACCTCACCGAGGATTTGGCCGATCATGCGATTACTTGGATGCAGCGCCAACACGCATCGACTCCCAATCGACCATTTTTTTGCTACTTTTCAACGCCTGCAGTGCACGCACCGCATCACGTAGCGCGCGAATGGATCGACAAATTTAAAGGTCAGTTCGACGATGGCTGGGACGCACTACGCGACATGATTTACGAGCGCCAGTTAAAACTCGGCGTCATTCCCAATGACACCGCGCTCACCAAACGTCCAGAGCAAGTGCCGGCGTGGGCCGACTACCCCGACCGTTACAAACCAGTTGCGAGACGATTGATGGAAACGTTTGCCGGCTTCCTTGCGCATACCGACGCGCAAATTGCGCGCGTCATCGACTCGTTGGACGACATGGGTGTCGCCGACAACACTCTTGTCATCTATATCACTGGCGACAATGGTGCGTCAGCCGAGGGCACGATTCATGGTGCGTGGAGTGCACCATCGTTTCAAAATGGAGTCCCCGAAGACCCCGAGTGGCTGCTCGATCACATGGACGACTTTGGAACCGACAAATGCGAAAACCACTTCAATGTCGGCTGGGCATGGGCTCTCGACTCGCCATTTCAGTGGATGAAACAAGTTGCTTCGCATTTTGGCGGCACCCGCAACGCCATGGCACTTGCGTGGCCTAAGAAGATTGCCGACAAGGGTGGTTTGCGTACACAGTTTCACCACGTGATTGACATCGTGCCAACCATTTATGATATTGCTGGCATCACACCTCCAACACATGTCAATGGCATC